>CAZOUN010000017.1:0-37555 GCA_964582965.1 uncultured Anaerolineales bacterium
TACCGACGAAACATTATACCGTGAGGGGGTATTTTGGTCAAACTCCTTTGAGAAGTTTGATGTCCTTTATTTTCTCTCTTTTCTGAGGAAATTTCTGTCCCTTTTATATATACGGATCTTTATAGATTTAGTTCCGTGAGGATTATAATTGATTAAACCAAATATAAAACATTATTTAGAAGGTGAATATGTATTCAAGTATCATCAAAAAATTACCTGACAATCCGGTTCATGAGGTGAGAATCGGCTTACATTGGACAGCTGTGGTTGTGGAGAAAGACGGTGGTCTTCAGTGCGGCTTGGCCTCTACATTGGAGGCCGATCATACGCATACCGGCGTGCCCACGATACCAGACCCTGGTCACCTGGCGTCTCTTTCTGGTCTTGAATTGGCGGAATGGATCCATTCGGATATTCCTCTCAGGCGCAGTGTCGGCTGTGCAACAATTAACGCATTAATACCTCAGGATCCTACCCGGTGGGTGGATCAGAACGCAGAAGGAGCTATCCTGGAACAAGGCAGATCGAAAAAAGCAGTACTGATTGGGCATTTTCCATTTGCAGATAACCTCAGGACTGAAATGGAAGAATTTTCTGTCCTCGACCTCAACCCATCAGGGCAGGACCTGCCAGCTTCGGCAGCACCTGAAGTTCTTCCTGATGCAGATTTGGTTGCCATAACCGGGATGACCTTCATTAACCATACTCTACCGGATCTCTTGAGTCTCTGTAAACCAGATGCTTATATCCTGGTTCTGGGACCTTCCACTCCTCTAAGCCCTGTAATGGCGGATTTTGGAGTGAACTTGCTGGCGGGATCGATCATTGAGGATATCCCAGCCGTCCTGGCTGCTGTAGGGCAGGGTGCTAATTTCCGACAGGTACATAAGGCGGGGGTTAGATTGATCACCCAATTGGCATAATGAGGAAGAATTTTGATGGCTAAAGATGAGATTATTTTTCGACCGATTGGGATAATACACAGTTCTCACCAGGAGCTGGCAGGTATGCCGATTCAGCCTACTGCAGCGACAGGTATAACAGGCTGTGTCGTGATGGACTCCGTTTTTCAAGAGGGATTAAGGGATCTAGAGGAGTTTTCTCATTTGATTTTGGTCTATTATTTCCATCAAGCCATATCCCCAGAAATGCTGGTCAAACCATTTTTGGATGATGTTAAACGAGGGGTTTTTTCTACCCGGGCACCACAGCGTCCCAATGGGATCGGAATCTCTGTCGTGAAGCTATTGACTATAGAGGGAAATATCCTAGAAATTGAAAATGTGGATATCCTGGATGGCACACCATTGCTGGACATCAAACCCTATGTACCTGATTTTGATGAACGGGATGAGGTCCGAGTTGGTTGGCTGGAAAAGAGCCGGGGAAAGATAGATAAAAAAATGTCAGATGATAGATTTTTAAGAGACTAAATCATTTTTGTTAGGATACGGTTTCCACAGAGAAATCCGTATCCTAACAATATTACTCTTTACCGTTTTCTTCTTCCACTACCAACGATCGATATCCAGTAGAGAAGCTGCATCACTGCAGTAAAAAGAGACGCAACGTAAGTCAATGCAGCAGCGTTCAACACTTGGCTAACTCCTCGCTCTTCTTCGGGAGAGGTGATAATGCCGCTGTTTCTCAAAAGGATCTTGGCCCGTGAGGAAGCGTTCAGCTCGACGGGTAGAGTGGCGAGAGCGAAGATTGCGCCGCCTGAAAAGGCAAAAACGCCCAACCATGCAATTCCTATAACATTCAATACCAACCCGGCCATAATTAAGACCCATCCCAGAGTCGATCCGATATTAACCGCAGGGACAAGCATGGATCTTATTCGGAGAGGGAAATATCCTTCCTGGTCTTGTTGGGCATGGCCAAGTTCATGGGCAGCGATGGCCATTGAAGCCACTGAACTGCCCTGATATACATTGGTGGAAAGGCTTAGTTCAGTCTTGCGAGGATCATAGTGATCCGTTAGCTGTCCGGGAACTTGATGAATGGCCATTTCCTTTAAGCCTCCTGCCTGGATGATTCTCTTGGCAGCTTCCAGTCCACTGATACCGCTCTGGCTCCTGATCTGCCCCCATTTCTTATAGGTTGATTTAACGTACCACTGGGCGGCCAACATCAGCAACATTGCCGGGGCCATATACAGCAGGTACTGGGGATTCCAAAAAAACATCTAGATTATTCCTTATCATCAGTCCTGGACCAAGTCCAATAACACTTCAATGGCTTTATCCAATTGGGGATCGATATCGGCCAGAAAATCTTCTTCGGTATATTCAACTTCAATATCAGGCACTAACCCGATATCATGGATCTGGCGTTTGTCGGGAGTCAGCCAGCGAGCAATGGTTATCCGGACGGCGCCCTGATTATTGTCCAGGGCGATCCAGTTCTGGACCGAGCCTTTTCCGAATGTGGTTGCTCCTACCAGTGGTCCTCGTTCATGATCCTGGAAGGCGCCGGCCACGATCTCTGATGCGGACGCGGAACCTTCATTTACCAACAGTACCAGCGGGATATCTGTGGCCATACCATTCTTGGAGGCTAGATAATTGATTAACTCCTCATCGCTGCCGTAATCTTCATAGAGGATGGTTCCCTCAAAGATGAATTCAGATCCCACCTCAACAGCAGTTTGTAAATAACCCCCGCCATTATTTCGCAGGTCAATGATCAAACCAACTGGATCCTCGGCCAGGATCTCTTCCAGGTTATCCTGAAGTTCATCCTGCGTTTCTGCGGCAAACGTCATGATCGCCACATATCCTATGCCGTCATCCAGCATCTTGGATTCAACACTGGGCATTAAGATCTTTGCCCGGACAATGGTTACCTCAAAAGGAGCAGTTTCTCCTTCTCGCTGAATGGTTAAGATCACGGTAGAACCAGCTGGTCCAAGCACTTTGCGGATGACAAGTGAACCATCCAACCCAGTCATGTCTTCACCATCAATTTTGATTACCTCATCACCAGGTAGTAAACCAGCTTCTTCTGCGGGTGATCCGGGCATGGGGCTGATAATTGTCAAGTATTCTGTTGATGTATCTACCCAGGCACCGATGCCTTCATATTCGCCATCCATGGGAATATTGGCCTGTGTAAATTGGTCAGGATTCATATATGCAGTGTGCTGGTCCCCTAGGGATTCCAGCATCCCATTGATCGCCCCTCTCATCAGTTCCTGGTCATCAACTGGTTGATCGATATATTGATCATGGACAATGTCCCAGGTTTCCCAGAACGGAGAAAATAGATCTTCAGTCACGATTTCCGCTGAAGGATTTCCATCCGTGGAGGAAGGTTGAGAATTTGAGGTGTTTTTCAACCAGCTCAGATCAGGTTGGGGAATGATTAAATTGCCGACAATTGCTCCTGCTGAAAAAGCACCCACAATCAGGAACAGGCTGCCAAGAATACCGATCAGGACCCAAGTTTTTTTATTCATACAATCTCCATTTAATTGCTATATCTCCCCACAAAATGACAATTGGGGAATTCCTACAAGGGTATCACAAATCACTGAGAACTATCTTAGAAAAATATCAAAAATATCTAGAGAGAATCTGTAACAGATCTGCTATCCAAAAGTTTTCCAGCGTATTACTCAGTCAGATTGGATGCTGGGCAACGTGATCACATCAAGGATAACGGGCTGTCCCAGGGCGCTTTCCAGGGCCCAGTCAAGCTCGTTCACATCATCCTGAGATAATGGCTCGGTTGATCGAACAGTTGCGCTGATTAGGAGGTAATAATCTCGTGACCGAGACCGATCGATCTCTAGATTGGTGTAGTTATCCAAAAGTTCAGATTCCTTCAAAACATGCTGGATCATTTGATCTTCCTGACCTTTCTGGATAATATCGTTCATGATGATGCCAAGGGGGATTGCAATGACAACCACGAGTAAGATCATCCCCGTGATCCCCCGACGGATCCGTTTCTGAATTTCTGGCTGCAAGTTCAGCGGATGGATACCCAACAGGGTGAAGATGATAACGCCAGCCAAACTGATAGTGATCAAGTTGGTGACGAAAAGCAGTAAAGCGCCGCTGGCTGCCTGCATGTTGCCATTGGCCAAACCTAATCCAATCACACTCAGCGGAGGTGCGAGGGCAGCTGCAATTGCCACACCCGGTAAAGCTGCGCTCACTTCTTTCCGGCTCAGCGCGTATGCTCCAGCCATGCCGGATGCCAGGGCGATGAATAGATCTAATAATGTTGGTTGGGTCCTGGCCAGGATCTCGGGGGTCATATCCTTGAGAGGGGAAAGCAACCCCACTAGAATTGAAACTATCACAGTGGCCATAACTCCCTTGAACATTGATTCAAGAGATGTTCGGACCAGCCTGACTTCACCTAATACAATGCCAAGAGAGAACCCCAGTATTGGTGACATTAAGGGGGCGACTAGCATGGCTCCGATCACAACTGCAGGGCTGTTTAACAATAATCCCAAAGTGGCAATGATCGAGGACAATACGATCAGAATGAAATAATCTCGTCCCGGTTGGGCGTCTTTGGTTAGGTCTTCTCGAACCTCTAGCTGTTCTTCGTTTGTGAGGGTTGGGAAAAAGTTGAATATCACCCCTAGGGTTTTTCTGAACCAGAATTCAGGTGCACCGCTGTAGCCTTTAACCATTACTGATGAATGTGGTGATTGTGAGGCTATCCGCTGTGGGATGCTGCCAAAGGCGAACTGGTCAAGTCCTCCTTGTTCAGAAGCCCCGATGATGACCAAGTCGTGATTTTCAGCTTCTGCTAGGATACCAGCCAGAGGAGAACTGGCAGTGATAATTTTCTTCTCTGGTTTCTTTTGGAATGGTAAGTCATGAAAAATTTCATCTAGGATGCGCTGGTTTTCAGCCATTCGGCTGCTTGAAGCTCGTCCAACCTGGACATACAACCCGGTAACGTTAGCCTTCGTACTCAATGCTAGAGTGGAGGCCAATTGAGCACCGATGGGAGCATTTGGCCCGCCGGCGGTTGGAACCAGGATAGATTTGATTTCCTTCCAATTAAAACCCTTCACGATCAACACATCACATGGAGCATCAGTTATGATGGGGTCAAGCACTGGCCCCATTGACCTGGAAATAGTCCTGGTTTCGCCCCCTCCCCATCCAACCAGGATCTGATCAACGTCTTCTTCTCGGGCAGTATCTAGAATCCCTTCTGCGATGCTGCGAGAAACCCGGGTCATTGTCTGGACCCGGAACTCTTCCTTAATTGCCTGATCAATGGCACGGTCTAGCAGCATGCGGTTAGCTTCCGCTTCGATGCGGCCATCAGAGAGGGGTAGTTGGTTGGGAACGGTGATCACCTGGAGGGCGATCACTTTGCCATTTTCGGGTTTTGCTAGGGATCCTGCTAAATGAAGGAGAGATTCCGCTGTCTCTGGATTGGAAATTGGGACAAGGATCCTTTTATTTTGTTTGGGGACATCCTCTTTCAGTGGAGTCTTAAATACGGTAATACCTTCCTTGGCTTTAATACTGTGGTGCCGGCCGTATACCAGAAACAAGATCAAACCTATAGACAGCAGCAAGCCCGCAGCCAGTAAATACTCAGCCCAGATCAAACCTAATAACAGATCAATAATCAATACCAGCGCTGGTATCCAGGGATGGATCGGAAGTTGAAATGGGGATATGATCTTTTCCTGGCGGGTCAGAGAAAAGTTAACTGCCATAAGGACTACCAAATAAAACAGACTTCCCAATCCTGCCAGATATCGAATACCGACCAATTGTGAGACTAGTACTAATAATGCAACGACGATCAATACGAAAATTGGCTTTTTGGATCTCTTGTGGATCCGCAAAAATCCATCAGGCCAGAACCCATCCCGGGTCATCGCATATAATTGCCGGATCACAAACGAGAGCATACGGTCCAAGGCCAGAGGAATGGCTGCCAGGCTGAGAACCGCCATACCGCCCTGGACCCATTTTCCGCTCCATGATCCAGTTAGATCTATCAGGGGATTTAATAGCGGAGATGAAAAACCTGGAGATAAAACTCCTTGAACAATGATAAAAACCAGGGCGGGAATGACCCCTGCCAGAATACCCGAAATCAAGAAGACTTTTGGAGCGTTCACAGACCTATTACTTAAATCTCCCCTTAAACCAGCAGCGATTTCCAGGCCGATATAAGGGATCAGCAGAAGCGCGAACGGGGCCTGCCAATTTCCATCAATGGGCAGCAGGTTTGTAGTTTTTAGACGGGGAAGAGCGATCAGGATACCAATCAGGATAACTAAAAGCAACGGGCCTAATAAATAATACTGATGCCATTTGCGCTGTGGGAGTAGTTTATACCCGCTTACTAACAGCAATAAACCTGCGGCGATCGGAAACGCGGGAACAGCCCATCCAAATAACGCCTCCAACAAAACAGCTGCCTGGAGCCCAAACGCCTGGATAATTAATCCTGCAGCGCTTACACCGGCCAGGATCGATACCCAGCCGGTAATAAATGCCAGCCAGTTTCCTTCTTCACAGCTTTGAACCATTTGATATGCACCACCGCTGCGTGGAAGGCTTTGAGAAAGTTCAAGATACCCTAGAAAGTTAATGCCGACAAAAACGATCAGCAGTAATGATACCAGGGGCAAAACTGAGCCAGACAATTGAACCAGATCACCCATCAGAACAAGAATAGTGAGTACCAGCATCACTCCCAGGCTGGTAAGGACAGCACGGGAAAAACTGATCCCGTAGCTGAACCGGATATGTTGAGATTGTGGTTTATCGCTCATTGTTAATCCTCTACTTCACCCTGAAATTCAGTCAGATATATTTCAAGATTCCCGGTTTTGATCTTCTATTTTCCCAATCCAAAGCAGGGGCATTTTTTCTTTAATAGCTTGGATTGCTGGCAGGTAATAGTCAACATTATCCGAGATCCGATTTTCTCCAACCAGGGCTGTTGTAATACCGATCTCTTTGGCTCCCTTAAGATTTGCCAGCAAGTCATCAAATAGGACACAATTCTCTGGATCAACCCCACCGGCCATGGAAAGCGCTATTTGATAGGCTTTTGGGTTAGGTTTTATGACAAAATCCATCGATATTAGATCAACAATCCCGGTGAAAACATCGGCGATACCTAATTTTTTAAGAACCCCATCAGCATGGCGGCGATCCGAATTGGTGAAGACCCATAAATCCTGGGGCAGTGAAATTAGCAGCTCTCTTAGTTCCTGATCATGTTGCAGGTATTGGTCTAGGGGCAGGTCATGCACGTAAGCCAGGTAATCATCAGGATCAACCTGATGGTGGACCCGTAATCCTTCCAATGTGGTGCCGTAAGTTTTCCAATAGCGGTCCCGGGTCGCGGGGATAACTTCTTCCGCGAGGCCCAGTTCTTCCCTCATATATTGATAGATCCTGAGCCGGATCAGGTCCCAGAGTCCATTGGAAGCAGGATAAAGTGTTGCATCAAGGTCAAAAAACAGGGTTGAAAATGACATAACCGGATTATACCTGAAACCCCTTGGCTTGAACCCGGCGGGTGAGGGTGTTGAGGTCTCCCTGCCAGGCTGCTCTCCGTTATAATACCTATATGTCCATTCAAATACTATCTGAAGAAGTTGCCTCACAGATTGCGGCAGGAGAGGTTGTAGAACGACCATCTTCTGTAGTTAAAGAGCTGATTGAAAATGCCCTCGATGCAGGTGCGGACCAGATCACGATATTGATCAAAGAAGCTGGTAAGCGGTTGATAGAAGTGATCGATAATGGGAAAGGTATTCCGGCGGAGGAATTGAAATTGGCAGTGCATCGCCACGCTACCAGCAAATTGAAAAACGCTGCTGATCTGTTCAGGGTATCTACCCTGGGATTCCGGGGAGAAGCCCTGGCATCAATTGGATCTGTATCCTATCTGACCTTATTATCCCGGGTCCAGAAAGAGGATCTTGGTGGTTCTATCCGGGTGGAGGGGGGGGAAATTTATCCATCTGAAGATTTGGGTATGCCTCCGGGAACAACTGTTCGGGTGGAGCATCTATTTTATAATGTGCCCGCCCGTTTGAAATTCCTTAAAACTGACCGAACCGAAAAGAGACACATCAATATTATGGTCAGCCGCTACAGTATGGCCAACCCCGAGGTTCGTTTTAAGCTGCACCATGATGATGAACTGGTATTCCAAACAACAGGAAGTGGTGTGCTTCGGGAAGTAATTTCCTCTGTTTATGGCATTGGCACTGCAAAACAGATGATTGAAGTGATCTATGAGGATGAAAATTACGCATTAAATGGTTTTGTCAGTCCACCGGGACTGACCCGGTCCAACCGGCGGGAAATTTTGTTTTATGTCAATCTGCGTCCCGTTAGTGATTCGGCACTGAGTTCTGCGGTCACCCAGGCTTACCATACTTTGGTGATGAAAGGCAGATACCCGATCGCAGTATTATTCCTTGAACTCTCTCCGGATAAAGTGGATGTGAATGTGCATCCGACCAAGGCAGAAGTCCGTTTTAAAGATAAAGGTGAAATTTTCAAAGCAGTCAGTAGGGGAGTTAGAAGGGCTTTATTAGCCCATACACCGGTTCATGAAGTAAATAATTTGCGGGGGGTGAATCTATGGGGAGGTCCAAGGTCTGGTCATAGTCATGTTCAGCGAGGGATTGATCCGGTCTGGACAACTCTGGAAGGGGACCGGGAAGAAGGCATTTTCGGTCAGGAGATCCATTCACCGCAGATATCTGCGCCGATTGGAGCACCGATCCTGCGGTTGATCGGTCAGGTTGCTGCAACATATCTGATCGCGGAAGGTCCTGATGGATTGTATTTGATTGATCAGCACGCAGCGCATGAGCGGGTTCTATTTGAAAAATTCACAGCAGAGAGAAGTGAAGAGCATACTTCCCAGACCCTCTTGAATTCAGTGGTGGTGGAATTCTCTCCTGCCAGCGCTGACCTTGTGAAGGAGCATATCCCTATATTGCGGAAATTGGGTTTTGATGTGGAAGAATTTGGATCGGGTTCATTTGTGATCCGCTCCGTGCCTGGCATGCTCCAGGGCTCATCCCCGGAGGGAATGCTGCGGGCAGCAGTTGAAGATTTGGAAGTTGATGAAACTCCGCTGGAGAGGAATATCGAGGAAAAAATCATCGCCCGGGTATGTAAACGGGCTGCGGTCAAAGCCGGTCAGGTACTGAACCCGGAAGAACAGAAACAGCTTATATTGGATTTGGAAGCCTGCCAGTCTCCCCGAACCTGCCCTCATGGCAGGCCAACCATGATCCATCTATCTGTGGATTTGCTGGAAAGGAAATTTGGCCGGACCGGGCCAAGGTAAAAAAAAGATTGAGTCTATAAGAAGGACTCAATCCCTTTAGATAAATACAAAGGAAACCGTATTTAGATTTTAATTTCTAATCTACCAAAAAAACATCTGGCAGTTTATGGCATTCCCCACAACCAATTTGCGGTTCCGCTACATCTTGGAGGGTTTTCCTGCAGAATGCTGAAATTTGAACTCGCTTTGCCATGAATGGTAGCGGCCGGTTTAAAGAGGGAATTAACTGCATGTGCTCACAGGAATTTGCTCTCCTGATCTCTGGAACCGGACAATTATCACAAGTTTTCGGTTCCCACTCCAAAGATGGATTGGCAGATTTAAGCAGCCGGCATTCTTCCCGGTTTCTTCCCCGAAAATAATCTCCAAAGAAATATTGGCATTCTATACCTGCAGGATTTTTCATACCCGGGTGATATATTCCCCTGTCCGGGTATCAATCCGGATCGTATCGCCTGCTTCTACGAAATTAGGTACGAATACTTCAAGGCCCGTAGTGGTAGTCACAGCTTTGGTCACGCTAGTAGCTGTGTCTCCTCGAACGGATGGATCCGCCCGAACTACTTTCTGGTCAACGGCTGTTGGAAGATCAATATCCAGAGGTTCTTCATTGAAAAATGTCAGTTTTACTTCCATTTCATCAGTCAGGAATTTAGTGGTTTCACCCAGAACTTCACCCTTCAATGAAGGTTGTTCGAAGGTTTCCACATCCATGAAATAGTATAACTCACCATCGTTGTACATGTACTTGGCGTTCTTATAGGTCAGACGTATATCCTGGACTGTATCGCCGGAATTAAATTTTTTCTTCAAACGGGTTCCGGAACGGAGATCTCGGACATCAACTCGTATAGTGGCTTTACCCCGTCCGGGTTTGTGATGGTCGTATTCCAAAACCTTATAGATCTTGCCTTCCAATTCAAAGGTTACACCTTTTCTCAATTCATTTACATCTATCATCTTTAATAACCCTTATTTTGACTTTTTTGGTATCTAGCGTGAAGATTATATTCTACAGTGGTAGGTGTGGCAAGGGAAAGCGATCTTTCGTATCTCTGGAAGGGTACTGACCAATTGACCTGTTTCTTTGAAAGATGGCGGCAATATCGAAGGAAAACGGTTGGTAATTTTCCTTATTTGCCTCTTTTCAAGTCACTGAAAGCCCCGTAAATTATGGTAAACTTACAGAAGATTAGTAAGGGAAATGAATATGATGACCGATAAAAAACGGATCATTTGCATCGAAGACGAACCAGAGACGACAAATTTGATGAAATTAATCCTGGCCAGAGAAGGATATGAAGTGCTGGGAGCGAATGGCGGTGAAGAAGGTTTGGCTCTCGTGGATGAACAGATCCCTGACCTGATCCTCTTGGATTTAATGATGCCGGTTATGGACGGCACCCAGGTGTTCCAACGCTTAAAAGAGAATGAAAAAACCCGGGATATCCCGGTGATCGTTGTTACTGCAAAAGTTCAAAGCATCGATATTGTGCTCTGGCGCCAGGTCGCCAAGGTCGATGACTATATCACGAAACCATTCCGCCCGGAAGAGCTGGCTGAACGGGTCAAATATGTCCTGGCCCAGACCGGAGAGTAAACTCGGTTCTGTCTTTATATCTATCCAATCATTCCACTATGGAAGTTAATGTAATTAACCAAACACGAAGTCTGGAATATCCACTTCGGGTAAAGAACTGTGAGAGTTTTTTTTGCCGCCTGAAGGGTTTGATGTTTCAAAACTTCATTGAGATTGATGCCGGATTATTGATGGTTCACGGCTCTGAGAGCCTGGCCAATGCAGCAATACATATGTTCTTTGTTGGCATGGATCTGGGAGTTCTATGGCTGGATTCATCCCAGAAGATTGTGGATAAACAGCTGGCAAAAAGCTGGCAGCCATTTTATACTCCTGCATCTCCGGCAAAATATATCTTAGAAATTCACCCGGAACGTTTATCGGAATTTGAACTGGGAGATATCCTAAATTTTGAATAAAACCATTCGTTTTTCCTTGTTAATTATCCTGATTTTGAGTTTGGCCACTCCGACTTTTGCTCAAGGTGACGCCACTGATAATCTTGTTTATATCGTGCAAGCAGGTGATACATTGTGGACTATCGCTCGAAAACTGCATGTATATTATGATGAAATGCTGGCAGTCAACGGGTTAACGGAAAATAGTTCGATCATCCCCGGTACTCAACTGATCATTCCTGGTCTGGGTGACCTTAGCGGTGTAGTCAGTACGGTTAAAGTTCCTTTTGGAGAAACTTTACAGAGCATCAGCCGCCGTTATCAGGTTCCAGAGGATTCTTTGATCAAGATCAATCGCCTTACCAGTCCCTTTGAATTATATGTTGGTGTTTCTACGGTATTGGTGAGTGAAAACGAGATCGAAGCCCAAAATGGCAAACGTATATCCCTCGCGCCGGAAGAATCTTTTCTGGAAATGGCAATCAAAGAAAATCTTAACCCCTGGATACTGGTAACAGCCAATGACCAGGGAGGTAGTTGGGATTTGATTCCAGGTGAGGTGCTTTTTGTCCCGGGAACTGAAAGTACGGGCCCCGGAGGTTTTCCGGATGAGATTGAAAATGTGGAATTTTCCCCAAACCGTTTTGTCCAGGGCCATACCTATGTGATCGAGGTAAATATCCCTGACGGAGCTGAGATCTCAGGATCCCTGGGTGATTATCCCCTTTCATTCTTCACGCAAGATGGAAAAACTTACCTATCACTGCAGGGCCTTCATGCAAAAGAAAGTACTGGGCTGAAATCCATGAGCCTGTCTGGAGCCCTGACAGATGGCACCCCCTTTGCTCTGACCCAGATGGTGGAAGTATTCAGCGGCAATTATTATTTTGAGGAAATTATTGGTGTCCCCCAAGAGACAGTGGGTTTGGCTATTACAGATAATGAGACGACTCAACTTCAAGAGTATACGTTGCAGTCCACTCAGAGTAAATATTGGGCTGCCGATTTCTTGTCCCCGGTACCGCCTGCGCTAAGTGCTGCTTACGCATCTTATTATGGTGGTCGCAGGTCATATAATGGCAGTGGTTATTATTATTTCCATTCAGGATTGGACTATTTCAGTCCCATGGGTGGAGATATCTATACCGCAGCTCCTGGAAAGGTGGTGTTTACTGGCCCACTTCTGCTGCACGGGAACACAACTTTGATCAATCACGGTTGGGGAGTGTATTCCCTATACGCTCATCAGTCCGAGTTTTTAGTCCAGGTTGGCCAGCAGGTCAGTGCCGGTGCATTAATTGGACGGGTGGGTTCAACCGGGCGGTCCACCGGACCTCACCTGCACTGGGAGGTCTGGGTCGGTGGAATCCAGGTCGATCCTCTTGATTGGATAGATAATAAGTACCCCTAACCCTTAGTCCTTAAGCTTTCACAACTCCCCCGCCCAATATTGTCGAGAGGTTAGAGTAGAGTATAATATACGGGCTTGATCTTATACTATTCAAGGCATTATATATTCACGTTTTAGAGGCATTCCTATGGCTACTGCTTTATTATCCCTCCGCGAAGATTACTGGGAGGAATATGAATTGGAAGATGATGATATATCTTTCTTATATGATTATCTATTAGAGAGTGAAACTCCACTCACCTCGGAAGAGCTGATGCCTATCCTAGTTGGGGAGCGGATCGAACGCGAAAAAGTCAACCTGGAAAAGAAGCGATTGGACGGAAATGACATCTATTTCCCAAAGGACCAATACGAGGTGGGGGATAAACTGGTATTTCCGGCCTCCGAATGGCAAAAAGGCGAAGTAGTTGGACTTCGAAGTGGTGAAAATCCCGCTTTAGGTCAGTTTAATGTTATTCAGGTCGAATTCGAGGGTGGAAAACAGCATGAATTTGCTGCTGGTATTGAAGATCACACCCTAAATATCCCTCCTGAATCAGCCCAGGCAGATTCCCTGAATCCGGAAGCAGTGATTAGCAGCTATCCTGCGGTATTGATCGAGGAGATAGAGCTGGGTTTGATTGATCAGGAAGATTTTGTCCAGATCGCTGGACGCTGGTTCTTGAGAGCCTTACTGGTGGATGTAAACGATGGCCATTTGAACCTGGCTGAAGCTGTCCTTGATATGAATGAGGGCGGCCCGTTAGCTACATCCGAGCTGGTGAAGGATATTGATCTGCCGGGTGATGTTAATTCTAATTTGATCGAGTTTTCATTGGACCATGCCTTGCAGGAAGATCCCCGCTTTGACGAAGTTGGACCAGCTGGCATCGTTGCCTGGTATCTTAAAGGATTAGAACCGGAAAACGTTCAGGAGACTCCTGTTTATCTGCGGTATTCCCAGTTGGAATATGACCCTGACTCGCTAACAAAAGATATGCGGAACCTGGAAGAGTCGCTGGATGATGAGCTGACCTCTAATGATGAAATGAAGCAGTTCCCGGTGAAAGAGGTGGAAGTACGTTTGATCTTCCCCCACTGGCGGGCAGGGACTTTACCCCTTTCCGAACGGGTTCTGCCCTTGTTCCCAACTGCTTATGAATCACCCCGGATCCGTTTCACCTTAGTTGACGGAAAAACCGGTGATCGATTCCCTGGTTGGGTCGTTCGTGAGCAGCGCTACGTATCAGGATTAAAAGAATGGTATGACAAGAATGGACTCATTCCGGGCGGAATTGTTTATATCAAACCAGGCAAAGAACCAGGAGAAGTGATCGTCGAAACCAAGAGCTCTCGCTCAACCAAGGATTGGATGCGCACTATTCTGGTAGGATCGGATGGAGAGCTGGTCTTTGCGACATTGAAACAGATCATTTCCTCGGACTATAACGAAAGAATGGCGATCGTTATCCCGGATCTTGAGCCGGTAGATCAGGTCTGGTTGAGATCTCTGGAAGATCCTCCTCCTTTTGAACAGGTTGTTGTTGATACTGTGCGCGAATTAACCAAACTTAACCCTCAGGGGCATGTACATGTTACTGAGTTATACGCTGCTGTGAATACAGTCAAGCGCTGCCCTCCAGGTCCGCTTTTTTCATTGCTGGAAACCCGACCCTGGTTTGTCCATGTTGGCGATTTGCATTTTAGATTTGATGATTCAGAAAGTATTTAGATCGAATTGATTTGGATGAAGGAGTATTTCGGTGTCAAAACCAAAACTTTCGAGTTTGCTTAAACCCGCGGTTTCCACACCGTTTCAAATTGATTTTGCCTGGTGGAAAGAGCAGGACCGCTCCTGGCGGGTTAATTTGCGAAGCTGCCTGTGTGAAGAGCATCAGGAAATGTATGCTGATCTTTCGGGTGATGAACAGGTAGACTGGATTGATCCTGAGACGGCAGAAGTACAAATTGTAGATGGATTACAGCACACATTGATTTCCCACTGCGCCAAACAGGAACAGTTCATTACCGAACACACTACGTTGACAGAATCTTTGTTCAGGACTTTCCTCTCTAACGGAAATCAACCCCTGTCACCTAATGATTTGGCGGAATTGCTTGACCAGTCACCCCAAAAAATTCTTCAGACCATATCCGGTCAGCGTGTTTATAAGGGTATTCGCCCGGCACCCCAAGGATAATTGCCGGCAGAAATATATGCCCTCGTAGCTCAATGGACAGAGCACCGGACTTCTAATCCGACGGTTGCAGGTTCGATTCCTGCCGAGGGCGCCTCATCACCCCATCCGGGGTGTTTTTGTTTAATTGCAGCGACCTTCGAGGTCTTTAGACATCTGAAGTTGCTTGGAAACCGCTAAGATTTTTCAGTTCTTACTGATTGAACCCATGATATGCTATTAGGGAAGAAAGTTAACCTCAACGGAATTAATACTTATGAACTGTTTTTTTGTGTCCGATCTGCACGGACAGATCAACCGATATGAATCCTTATTCACGCGGATCAGGGAAGATAAGCCTGATGGGGTATTTCTGGGCGGAGATCTCTTTCCTCACTTTGAAGTAAAGATAGAGGGCGATTTCCTGGACGATTTCCTGGCGAAGGGATTTCTGCAGCTAAAAAAAGATCTGGGTCGGAATTATCCTCGGGTGTTTTTGATCCTGGGTAATGATGACAGTAAAAATAGCGAGGAAGGACTGATTCGCTGGATGGAAGAAGGAAATATATGGGAATATGTCCACGGCAGAGCTGTCGAGTTTGGTGAGTTTACAGTCTACGGATACGCCTATGTGCCGCCAACTCCGTTTTTTAATAAAGATTGGGAACGTTATGATATCTCACGTTTTGTAGATCCCGGATGTATACCTCCGGAGGAAGGTTGGCATTCAATTAACGAACCGAAGAATATCATTGAACATGCGACAATCCATAGAGACCTTGAAGATATGTCAGCAGGGAAAGATCTGTCAAAAGCTATCTTTCTGTTCCACACGCCTCCTTATCAGACAGCCTTGGATAGGGCAGCCCTTGATGGGAAAATGATTGACCATGTACCGCTTGATGTCCACGTTGGCAGCATCGCTGTCAAGAATTTCATTCTGGAACGACAACCCTCGATTACCCTACACGGCCATGTGCACGAATCGACCAGGATAACAGGGTCCTGGAAAGAACAGTTTGGCAAAACGACTTCCATAACCGCTGCCCATCATGGGCAGGAGTTGGCTCTGGTTAGGTTTAACATTGATGACCCCCAGGAAGCCGTTCGTGATTTGATATAAAAAAAGGGACTGAAACCTTTTAAGAGGTCTCAGTCCTTTTATCATTGATTTTTTCTTCCTGATTATTTCAGATTGATCCCCATTGGCAGGGGGAATGCCCCATCAGTCACGGCACCGATTTTCACCGCATAGCTGGTCCGGTTTTTAATATCTTCATTCGTGATCAAATTGATATCCAGCAGTCCATCGGTTCTATAGCCAGTCCTACGCAGATTGATTTCACTCAGGCTTAAACTCCAACCTTCCATCCAGGCAAGCAGGTCATCGCGTTGTTTTTCATTTCCGTTCATATGGATCAATAAATCTATGTCACTTTGGGGGCCCGCAGTGGCATTCTTCGTGCTGCCAAACAGATAGATTCCTTCAATACCAAACCTCTTTGCATCCAGTTGGGAAGCTATCGCTTCGGCTGTTTGATATCGCCATCGCCAGTGATCTTCTTTCGCCCGGGCATGATGTCGGGCTTGTTGAACTGTTTGGCCGTCAAGCAGGCCTTCTTCTTCCGCTAAGAGGCCAACTGCCATATTAGTATCCGCGTTCATCAGCACTTGTAGCACGGAGCCATTGGCAGTGCTTTTAACATCAATAACGTGGATGATCCGTTCCAGATGGGAAAAATCAGGTACTAAATCTTTGAAGATATTCTTGGATTCAAGCAAGAATTTATGATTGAATTGTATGTCCTGATCATCGGGATAAAGTGGTAAATAGCGGATAGCAGATTCAACTAAATCCTGAAAGAAATGGGTTCCGAAGGAAAGGTCAGGGACGCAATCACCCTGTTTTTGAGCCACCTCGATCAAAGCGGCGGTGTTATTAATATCAGAATAAGTAACATTTACTCCCAATTTAATATCTCCCCTGCTGCCCCAGCGCCCCGGCCCCATCAGGATGAATTTCCTCTTTGTAAGGGTATTGTTGATTCGACCGATAGCCCGGCCAACATCCAGCATCTCACCCCGGCTGGAGATTTTGCTGTAAGCATCAGGATCTACGTAAACGATATGATTGATATTAGATAATGTTCCATTGGTTACATAACGGTTGGCTGTGAAAATGATCTTTTCTTCCGGTATATCTGATGGGATCTCAGCCGGAATTATATCGCTGCCGTAGCTTTGGGAACGGCACTGAAGGAGGTAAAAATCCTCGCCGTCACAAGCGAATTCGATATCGATGGGATGATTGAGCTGTTCCTGGAGTTCATCTAAAACAGTTCTTAACAATGATAAAAACTGACTTTTTGAGAATAATCCATCAAAGGTAAAGACCAATTTGTCGTTTTCAAAATCTGGTCCAAGCCCGGTTGGAATGATAGCTCTGTCCTCTGTAATGATTGAAACCAGTTGTTTGATATTCGGATATTCCGGGCCATATTCTTTTAGTAATTTGTCGATCTCAATGGTCTCAAAACTTCTCTTTTCTAGATTGATCACATCAATCATGCGCGGTGAATAGCGAACAGTCTCTTCGAGTGAAGTGTTCACACGCAAACCAGGTTGTCCGGGAGCTGCGAGGATAGGATAATCGTCACTCAAGCGGTCCACTGCCCGCGTACCAAGGCCGGGAACGATCCGGATCAATCCATCTTCTTTTTTGATCCTGCTCGACCAGCGAAACTCATTCTGGCTGAAGGCAACACCAGCATAGGCTGGGAAATAGTAGGGGCCGACTCGCCGGCCGACAACTTCCTGGATCAAAATACCCATCTCTTCGTGTTGATCGATCAAACCATGTTCGTGCCGGTATTCGATCGGGTCTGGACCATATAAGGAAGCATAGACTTCTGTAATAGCATCCACCAGGCTGTTAAGTTTTTCTTCCTTGGTTCCCTGGTTGGCCACAAAGAGGCTTTTGTACTTGCCGGCGAAGGACATGCCTACCTGATCTTCCAGCAGACTTGAACTGCGAACGATCAGCGGTACATCTCCAAAATCATCCAGTGCAACAGATAATCCCTTGATGATATTTTGGGGCAGGGGAGTGTTCTTGAATACATGAACGATATAGGGATATTCCTGGCGGATTTCCCCGATATTGAGGTATTTGTGTTCGATGATCTCTTCCAGGTTATTGTGTTCTATAAATGAAAAAACAGTATCTGACACGATATACCAGGTTTTGGGCGTATTGACTTTCTTAAAAATATCTTGATTGCGGAGGGCTTTTTGCATTATCTGCATCGCCAGGAAAATACCAGCGCCTTTCCCTCCTAACTTTCCGTAGCTGTCTGATTGATATATCATTCGATTGGAGAGATTATAGAAATCCTCGATCTCAATATGTTTTTTAGCTGAGTTGATATACTCTTCGCGTTCGCTTAAAATACGCCGGATGAGAGACATCTGGACGCTTTGTTTTCTTGCATTTGATAATACTAGTCCCTGTTCTGAGAGATGTTTAAATTTATCCAGGGCGGAAAACATATCAGTGATCGATCGGTTGGGCTGAACCAGGGAATTTACCAGGAAACCCGACTGATCCTCTCTGATCCATTGCTGAATGCTGTTTAGAATATCCTCTTCATCCAGGTGGATCCCGGCCAGGTTAAAAACTGTATCGAGTGAACCAATGGCGTCTTTATTTGTTTTAAATTGGTATGGGAAGTTGCTTTCGAGGATATCTCGATCTTCCTGATATGCAGAACTGAATAACCTCCACAGGCTATCGGCCTCTTTGATCCCGTGTTCGCAGAGATGGTGGACCATTTTTCTGGCAATTGTCACCAGCAGGTCTGGATCGGTCCTTTTTAATAAGTTTAGAACTGCCCGCCACTCTGCTTCAGATTCTGATCCGTTCCTGGTTTGTTTTTCAAAAACATCTTGGAGATGTTGATGGAGTAGGAAGTTTCCCAGCTGGTCAGCAATTGTGTTGATCAACCGGCGCTCTTCCATTAGAAATGGACCTTCATCCATTTCTGGTTTTTCTTCCGAATAATAAACGCTGATCTTGCCTTCAATCTGGTCCTGAACGATGATATCGGAATGAATAACCCACCTTGATTCCTGGAAATTTTCTGATTGGAAAAATTTGTTGCCTATCTGAATGCGGGTTAGGCAAATATCTGAGTACTGCCATCCCGGCGGGATCACTTCTATGATCCTGGTGATGGCTTCTCTGGTTTTGATGCCTGGTTTGACCAGAGTTTCCTGGACGGCATAAAGGCAGTTGAGTTCTTTTGCCCTTTCCTTCAGTTCTTCAACCAGGTTATGAATAGGTTTTCCAGTATTTTCAGTCATTATCTCCCCGGGATTTTAATATGATTGCTCTTCCAGACTTACCATCTATTTTAATCCATAGTGGGGATTTTAGCGCTATATGACTGAGGTGTTTTGTTCTCTGAATTTCTTTTTGTTCACTTAACCAGGACCAATCAAGTTGATGTCTACTTGTTTTTGGGAGGGAGATATAGCTAACCCCAAGACTGGTCAGGTTATGGAAAAAATGGGAACCCTGGCTCATGTCCGCACTGAGTCCATCTTGGTATGTTTCTAGGATCACCCGGGAACCGGATATCTGTCCCCAGTTTACCGGGATACCTAACCAGGGATCGGAACTGCCCAATCGTCCAAAGACTATTAACATATAAGGTGATCCCTTCTTGACTAGTTCTTCGTTGATTTGCTCAAGTTCTAGCGCTATCTCCCTGGTTTTTTTCAGCTCGAAACATTCTGGAATCACATAAACGATATCTTCGATATTCTTTATCAGGCCATTGCCGAGGGCGTTTTCTGAGGCAGCAAGGGCGGTCCGGTTTTCAAGGTCTTCCTCGCTGACCTGAACGTCATCTGTAGATATAACCATGGACCGGACTTGCAGCAACCCCAGTGATGGGGGGGAAAAGGTCATCGCAAACTCGAGTTCAACCGGGTTCCCGAGTTGAACTTCACAAATCCGAATCAGTTCCCGCACAATTTTATTTAGAGAGAATTTCTTGAGTTGGAGTAGGGGAGCGAAATTAAGCACGCGAGGTCCTGGATTTGCCATGCCGATTTGCAGTCGATCACTCTGCGGGTCATATGTGGAACATATATCTTTCAGGGAGCCATCCCTTTCAGCAGTGGACAGATCTTCCTTAACAAGATATTCGGTTTCCTGGATAGGGTTATAGATCAATGGAGAGCCCATATTAACAGCCCAAAATTCAGTTTGGGTATTTTTCAGGAGTTCGTTGATAGATCCATAGGGTGGTCCGATCTTTGGATGGGCAGGTGAGTATGTCCAAGAGAGGCCGCCATCAACGATTGTTTTACCTAATCCAAGGGCCAGGCTGACAACTCCGTCTTCCGGCTTAGCTTTACCGACTGGATAAAAATTATAGGATCTGGCAACACCGGATAGATCCGGATAGAACCGCACATGGTGGTGGGTACCATGGACTAGTTGAATGATCAGGGCCATTTTCTCTTCAATATGGTCATGGCCTGTTGCATCTCGATAGCTCTTGGCTGCTTTGAAATAAGTTGAGGCGTATACGAATTTGATTGCCTCGGATAACTTGCGGAACTGAAAATCGGGATCAAATTGTTGATTAGGAATCATCTTGGTGGAATAGATTCCCGCAAATGGCTCATAAGTGGCATCTTCCAGTAAGCTGGATGAGCGGACAGCGATAGGATTTTTGGTCTCCTCGACTAAAGCGCGCAGATCACCAAGAATATGGAACGGCAAATCAGCATGCTGGAAAGCATGGGCAATCTGATCATCTGTATGGCCAGAATCTATATATGTGTGTAGATCATTGTTCTTCAGGAAGGTATCAAATACATCAGTCCCGATCACAACCAGATTTGGAACAAGGACCTGGATCTCTGGATAAGATTGGAAAAAATCGCTTGAAGATAACAGGTGCTGCAGAAAAACTAAACCCTGGGCTTTTCCCCCAATTGACCCCGATCCAATAATCCGGATAATATTATCCGGATTACTGGCACTTCTTATATACGGGATTAAATTTGGAGATGTAATCCTCTCCGGTTTGTTTTTCATCTTATTGAGTTAGACCCACCCCCGGGCTTTACAAGCTTTAGCTACGCGATCTACAGATATCATATAGGCTGCATCGCGCATATAAAGTTTGTTTTTGGTTGCAAACTTGCTGACGTCAAGGTAAGCTTTTGTCATTTTCTGATCTAGTTTACCAAGGGTTTCTTCTTTAGCCCAGAAATAATTTTGATTACTCTGGACTTGCTCGAAATAACTGCAAGTAACTCCCCCGGCATTGGCTAGGAAATCAGGGATCACATGAATACCGCGGTCCTTGATGACCGGGTCGGCTTCAGGTGAAGTGGGTCCGTTAGCGCCCTCCGCAATGATTTTCACTTGTTGAGAGATTTTATTGACGCTCTCACCAGTTATCTGATTTTCCAGTGCTGCAGGGACCAGTAAATCAACATCTTGTTCCAGCCAGGCATTACCAGGGAGCAATTCAAAACCGAGATCCTGGGCTTTTGCCTTATCGATTTCCCCAAAATGGTCCGTTATGGAAAGAAGCTTATTGAGGTCAAATCCATCTTTTTTATAGAAGGAATAGGCTTTTTGTTCTTTCTGGATCCAGCAGGAGACACAGACCGGGGTACCTCCCATCTGCTGATAGAGCTCTATTGCATAATGTGCTACATTGCCAAAACCTTGGAAGCTGGCCGTTGTTTTTGCGAGATCGATACCCAGTTCTTTCATCGCCTCACGAACAGTGATCATCACTCCATAACCGGTTGCTTCAGTTCTCCCCAGAGAGCCACCCATACCAACAGGTTTACCGGTGATAAATCCGGGGTATTTTGAACCACGAATTGCTTCATATTCATCAAGCATCCATAACATATGCTGTGAATTGGTCATAACATCAGGAGCAGGCACATCAGTTAGGGGGCCGATATTATTCGCGAGCTGTCTGACCCATCCCCGGCACAATCTTTCTTGTTCCAGCAAACTGAGGTCATGGGGATCGCAAATTACTCCACCCTTTGCTCCGCCAAGCGGGATATCCACTACTGCGCATTTCCAGGTCATCCACATGGATAAGGCCCTTACTGTAAAAATTGTTTCCTGGGGATGAAACCGGATCCCACCTTTTCCTGGACCCCTGGCATCATTGTGCTGCACCCTGAAACCTCTGAAAATCTTCACTTTTCCATCATCCATCCGAACAGGGATGCTGAACTGGTATTCCCGCAAAGGAACCCTCAGGAGGTCCCTAGTTGCCTGGTCCAGTTCAAGCAATTCGGCGGCATTGTCGAATTGCTTTTGAGCCACCACGAAAGGATTATAAGATGTGTCTTCCATAATTTACGCTTTACCCTTTTATACTAATTAATACTTAGCTCAGAAACACACTTACTCTAGGGGAAATAATATGCTAAATTCTCAGGATTAGAAGGTTACATTCATCTTAAAAAAAAACCGCAATCACTTTGATTACGGTTTTTAATAAATGTGTCCTTATTGATCTAATTACTCTACTTCTAGAGAGGGCTCCTGACGTTGGCCTAACTCTCGGTCGAGCATCAACATGCCTTGTTCAGAGTTGCTGACCCGTTTGATGTCTTCAACCACTCCGCTGACATGTTCTTCCTCTTCCACCTGCTCGTCAATAAACCATTGGAGAAATGACAGGCTGGGGTAATCCTTCTCTTCCATGGCCAGGGCATAGAGCTTGTGTATATCTGAGGTGATTTTCTGTTCATGGGCTAAGGAAGTTTCAAATGCGGCCAAGGGAGAAGCGAAATCCACTGGAGGTTGTCCAATCGCCTGTAAACTAACCTTGGCTCCCCGACTGTGGATGTAGTCGTAGAATCTGAAGGTGTGAATCATTTCCTCATCAAATTGCATTTTCATCCAATGCGAAAATCCGGGATAATTTCCACCGGCAAAATACGCTGCCATGGATAGATATACATAAGCAGATTCCATTTCATGATGGATCTGGTTGTTCATGGCCTGATGCATTTTTTCTGTAAACATTAAACCTCCTGAATTGTGGCAAAATTATTGACCTGTTTATTTTAGACACATTATAGGTTAGGTTTACTGATAAGCAAGTCGTTTACCCATATATTTTTATTAGAAATAGAAGGAAGTGTTAATCTCCTGTAAATTCGTCCATCAGCAGGATAATCAAGATATCCCTGTGTTAAAATTAAATCGAGGATAATCTTCTTGAGAGAATAAAACATTTCCCTCTTATAGAATAGATAGAAGGACAGGTTAAAAGTAATGCCAGTATCACGATGGAGTACAGAAATTTTAGAATTATTGGACTGGGCCAGCCGGGAGAACCTTTCCCTGGACGATATTTTCCTGGGGTCGGTGGTTTCTAGTTTTGATGATATTGATGAAAAAGGGGAAGTCAATCAGGCAGAATTGATCGGCCGCATTCCCTCCGAACTTCCAATACTTCCTTTGCGGGGTCTGGTTGTCTATCCTGAAACAGCAGTACCACTTTCAATTGGTCAACCCAGGTCGATCCGCTTGGTGGACGATGTGCTCTCAGCTGACGATCGGCTGATAGGTTTGGTGACATCAAAAGACCCTCAGAATGAACTGCCTGGTCCGGATGATCTATACCAGGTAGGAACTGTAGCTTCTGTCCATCGCTTGTTTCGGGCGCCTGATGGCACAATTCGCCTGTTAGTGCAGGGAATCACCCGATTCCATGTTGAGGAATTTATACAGGAAGAGCCATATCTAAAAGCCAAGATCAAGCTTACCCCGGTAAAGGTGGAGCGTGATCTGGAAATTGATGCCTTAACCCGCCAGGCGCGGGATCAGTTTTCAGAGATCACAAATCTTGTACCCTCTGTTCCCAAGGAATTGGTCGATGCTGTTATGACCCTGGATGACCCCCTCCAGGTGGTATATACAGTAGCTAATTTTCAACGCCTGAAATTGGAAGAAGCCCAGGAACTACTCGAGTTGGATTCGGTTTCGGAAAAATTACGTAAACTTGTCAACTTCCTAACCCGGGAGCTGGAAATGCTGGAAATTGGCCAGCGGATCCAGAATCAAGCCCGATCAGAGATAGAAAAAGTACAAAGGGAATATTTCCTCAGAGAACAGATGAAGGCAATTCGCTCAGAATTGGGAGAGGATGAGGACCAGGCTGTTGAGATCGATGAGTTCCGACGTCAGATCGATGAAGCGGAGATGCCGGAAGAAGCAGACAAACAAGCCAAACGTGAACTGGACCGCATGTCCCATTTGCCCTCCGCCGCCGCCGAGTATGGTGTTATCCGCACCTACCTCGATTGGATGGTCTCGATGCCCTGGGCAGATATGACAGAAGATAACCTGGATATTTCTAGGGCCCGTTTGGTTTTGGATGAGGACCATTACGGGTTGGATGATGTGAAAGAAAGGATCCTCGAATTCCTGGCCGTTCGCAAACTCCGCAAAGAACGGGAAGAGGAGTTTGAAAAGGATAATTATAAAGATGATATTCGGCAGATCCGGGAGGGTGTGATCCTCTGTTTTGTAGGGCCTCCAGGAGTAGGGAAAACATCCCTGGGCAGATCTATCGCCCGCTCATTGGACCGAGAATTCATTCGTATCTCTCTGGGAGGGGTGAGAGATGAAGCTGAAATCCGAGGCCACCGAAGAACCTATATTGGGGCCATGCCGGGTAGGATCCTCCAGGCTTTACGCCGGGTAGGCAAGAACAATCCTGTTTTCATGCTTGATGAGATAGACAAGTTGGGAAGGGATTACCGGGGAGATCCAACTTCTGCATTATTAGAAGTCCTTGATCCAGAACAGAATAATGAATTCAGAGATCATTATTTGGAAGTGGCGTATGATCTTTCAAAGGTGATGTTCATTACCACGGCAAATTTGCTGGAGCCTATTCCATCGCCTCTGCGGGACAGGATGGAAATCATCAAATTATCTGGATATACCGATAAGGAAAAGAAAGCCATTGCCAAAGGCTACCTGATCCCGCGCCAGATCCGAGAGAATGGGTTACGAAAAAAGGAAATATCCTTTTCTGACCCGGCTTTGCAGCTGATCATCCGCTCCTATACCAGGGAATCCGGGGTCCGCAACCTGGAACGCGAGCTCGGCACTCTCTGCAGAAAGGTAGTAACTCTCATTGCTGAGGAAAAAGTCGCCACTGTAAAGGTTGGCGTGAAGGAAGTCACTGAATATCTTGGCCGCCCCCGTTATTATGGGAATGAGGAATTGGCCAATCGAACATCTGTCCCCGGTGTTGCGACTGGATTGGCATGGACATCTTCTGGCGGAGAGATCTTATTCGTAGAAGCGACATCCATGCCCGGGAAGAATAATTTCCAGCTTACTGGATCACTGGGAGAGGTGATGAAGGAATCAGCTCAGGCCGCTTTATCTTACGTCCGCTCCAAGGCGGACCAGCTGGGATTGGACCAGAATTTTTTTGGGGACAAGGATATTCACCTGCATGTTCCTGCCGGGGCGCAGCCAAAGGATGGCCCTTCCGCCGGAGTGACTATGGCAACTGCCCTGGTATCCCTGATATCCGGGAGGTCAGTAAAAGGAAATATCAGCATGACGGGTGAGATCACTTTACGGGGTCAAGTACTTCCCGTAGGTGGTATAAAAGAAAAAGTCCTGGCAGCCTACCGGGCTGGTTCGACAACAGTCATTCTACCCAAAAAGAATCAGGCGGATCTGGAAGAGGATATCCCGCAGGAAGTCAGGGATAAGATCAATTTTATATTTGTTGAGAGCATAGAAGAGGTTCTGGAAGCTGCTCTGACGAAAAAGAAGAGTGCCCCCAGGAAGAAAAAAGCTTCCTGAACGGGTTATAATAAGCAAGTGTATTGTATTAAGTTACGCTGAGGAACAACAATTAGAAGACAGAAAATTATTACAGCTGGATATAGTTTCATATTTGAGATTGATTCCTATTCAATTTTCCGGCCATTTGAATTGTCTTTTGTTTCCATCGTGATAATATAAAAAAAATTGAGTGCAGAGGCATAAATTACTATGCCTGATTGGGTTGGATATTCACTATATCCGGATCCTATACTGCTTCAATAGTGAGGTAATGGTGGCAAAACAAGATAAGAATACCGGGTTAACCTGGTACACAATGGATTTACATTTACATACACCGGCATCAGGTGATTATCTGCAGCCGGAAATCGGCTATCTGGATATTCTCCAGCAAGCCGCTATGAAAGGTCTGGATATCATCGCATTTACGGACCACAATACAGTTGCGGGTTACCGCAGGATGCAGGAAGAGATTGATCAGTTAAAACTTCTCCAGCAGCTCAATCGCCTGCTCCCTGAAGAAGATACTCGCCTGTCCGAATATCAAAAATTGCTGAAACGGATGTTAGTTCTGCCAGGATTTGAATTTACAGCAACTTTTGGGTTCCATATTCTGGCAATATTTTCTGAAGATAAACCGCTCCGTGATATTGAGCATTTATTGCTGGAACTGAACATCCCTTCAGACCAGCTGGATGAAGGTAGTGTAACAGTAGGCGCAAGCGTAGATGTGTTAACGGCCTATAAAGCTATTCATGAAGCGGGAGGCATGGCCATTGCCGCTCATGCAAATTCCAATAACGGCGTTGCCATGCGGCGATTCCCATTTGGTGGGCAGACAAAGATTGCCTATACCCAGAACCCAAATTTGATTGCCATGGAGGTTACCGATCTGGCGAAAAAAGGACGACATGCTACCGCGTCTTTCTTCAGCGGTAACAAACCGGAATACCCCCGTCGCATGCACTGCATTCAGGGTTCTGATGCACATCTATTAAAAAAGAACTCAACTTTTGCGACTAAGTTAGGTGTTGGTGACCGAACCACAGATGTCCGGCTTTCAGAAAAGAGCTATAAGGCCTTGAAAGATCTCTTTGAAAGCAATAATTTTTCCCGGACCCGGCCTCACCAACTGAGTTCGCAGCCCGCGTATGACTTCATTCGTGATGCCCGCGAGGAAGGGGCGACCTACATGCAGGATTTCCATGAGAATATCAATGTCCGTGGTGGAAATTTTTATGACGTCATCGCTGATATTTGCGCTTTTGCCAATTCGAATGGTGGAACGTTGTATTTGGGCCTGTCCGCCCAACAAGGGAAATCTTTTGATGGCATTCCCCGTCCTAATAAGGGCATTGAAAAACTACAATCCGAAATTGATAAGCGTATCAGTCCGGAATTAGCTTGCAAATTTGAGGTTCAGGAAACGCAGGGTAAGAAGGTCATCCAGGTGATGATCCCCAAGGGTGATGATCCGCCTTATGCCGTAGATGACAATAAGATCTATTTACGTTCCGAAACGGAAACAGGTATGGCTGTCCGTGATGAGATCGTGGAAATGGTACTCCAAGGAAAGAAAAAACAACAGGGCGGAAACGCTGCTGCCCACGCTGAACCTTTGCCGATTTTTAGTTCAAAAGACGTCGAAGATACAAAAACCAATGACGAAGTAGATTCAAATGAACAAGCTCCCCCACGCACAGGTGTGGAAATTGTCTCGGTTGCCAACCGCGGTGGGGAGAATTATTTCACTGTCCGGGACCTCCGAAACGGCAGTATGGTGAAAAACGTCACTCTGAAATCATCTCGTAAATTATGGCATTATGCTATCTCTCAGTACTCAAAATTGCCTGAAAAAATAGAAAAAATGGATATATCCTGGCAGGGTGATCTAGGGTTGGTTGGCCAAAAGAAAAGGGGAAACTATAACAGTTATGACCTGATCCTGCGTACCAGTGATGGATACCGTCATTATTATGGTGTCACAGATGACGGCATTCATGACTCCTGGGAAGGTTTGATCTAAGGATTTTTTTATGAGTCTCACTTTTGCCATCCTGACTGTATCTGACCGGTCCGCCGCTGGTACCCGGGAGGATCTCTCAGGACCAGCTCTTCGTGAAGCAGTCGTCAGGGCAGGTTGGACCGTATCTGCGACAGCGATCATTCCTGACGAACTCCAGCAGATATCTGACAATTTGATAACATGGGCTGATTCTGATGAATTTCATATCATACTCACTACAGGCGGGACCGGTTTTTCTCCCCGGGATGTTACGCCAGAAGCAACTGAATCAATAATCGATCGCCAAGCACCGGGTTTGGCTGAAGCGATGAGAGCAGGAAGTTTAAAGATCACTGCCCACGCGATGTTATCCAGGGCGGCAGCAGGAATCAGAAAGAATACCCTGATCGTTAACCTGCCTGGAAATCCCAAGGGAGCACTTGAGAATTTCCGGATCGTTGCCCCTGTTTTACCCCATGCAGTTCAATTGCTGATAAATGATGACCGGGCTGAAGCAGGTCATCGCCCTGGTCGAGCAGTGTAATGTTTATCTTGTTATGGCATACAGATGAGGAGATAGATAATGAAAAGAGTTCCTTGGATCGTATTAATTTTGATTATCATTGGCGTCTTGTTTTCAGCCTGCGGCAGTGAAGTAGGGCAGGGAGCTGCAACAGAGACACCGGAAATGATTAATGCGTTGGCAACAATTCAGGCCTTAGGTGCTCAGACTACACTCGTGCCACCCACACCTGTTGGTGGCGTTGCGGTAGAGGGGCCTGATGATTATGTTGGGATCATCAAACAGGCCTGGAATATCATCGATACTGAATATGTCCGGGACAACTTCAATGGCGCAGACTGGCCGGCAATATATGATGAATATGTAGCCCTGGCTGAAGATGTGACCTCCTCCGAGGAATTGTGGCATTTGCTGGGGCAAATGGTTAGCGAGCTGAATGATTCTCACAGCCGCCATGTGCCGCCCGATCGCATGACAGCAGAATTTGGAATTGAAACGTCGGCTGCTGGCGAAGCACAAGCAGCCTCTGGAATAGAGATTTGGCCTGGTCCATCCCGTGAAGATGATTACCTCACGATCTGGAATGTCTGTGCTCAAAGCGTTGCCGCACAAGCAGGCATCATCAGGGGAGATATCATCACCGCAATTGATGGCAACCCGGTTGTAAAAGAAGGTGATGATTTTACTCGAGAAGATCGAATTGCGGCCGTGTTTGGAACAGGTGGTGATCAGGTCACACTTACTATCTGGCAAGGGCCTAACCAGGATCCAGTGGATATTACTCTTGCTCTGAACGGTGTGGGGGGATGTCCTTATCGTTATCACCAAGTGGTTTCTGAAGATCCCCGAATAGGCTATATACGAGTTCCCGATTTTGATGGTGATTCGGCATTTGCTATTCTTGAAAGTATCCATGCCCTGGAAGAGGAAAAACCCCTGGAGGGTTTGATCGTGGACGTGCGTCACAATCCAGGTGGAAACTCTGATGAATCAGTGGCTATCTTTACTGAAGGAATTGTCGGTACAGTTGGCAAGCTCCGTGAGGGAGAGCAGCGTACGATTTTCCGCATCCGCGGTCCAGTGGAGTGGAATGAAACCACACCAGTAGTCGTGCTGATCGATGGTTCCAGTCACAGCGCAGCCGATTATTTCCCGGCGGCGATGAAGGAATTAGGGCGGGCAACGATTGTTGGTATGAACTCGGCTGGCAATACAGAAGGTATTACTGGGTGGTCGCTGGCTGACGGTACACTGATTCGCCTTGCTGTGATGACCATGGCTTTGAATGATGGAACTATCCTTGAGGGCATCGGCGTTACTCCGGATGTGATCGTTCCTCTGGGCACATGGGGTTTAAAGGCAGAACCTTATGATTTACAGATCCAGGTCGGGATCGATACTCTGCTGGAGATGATCCAGTAGGTTTCAGTTGAATATCTTTTTTAGAAAATACTTCGGAAGTCTTCAGGCAATCCATTTGAATGGACAATTACCTGTGAGTCTTCCGAAGTTTTAATTCGGTCTCCCCAAAAACATAGAAATCGGAAGTCACATGAGATATAGTAGTTACGGGACTATCTCCATTAAGACTTCCGATTTTTCCGTTGGGTTATCTAAATCATCACTGGTCCATTTTTGAAGACCTTGCGTGCGATCACTAGACGCTGGATTTCGCTGGTACCCTCTCCAATCGTCATCAAGCGGGCTGCTTTGTACATAGCCTCCACTGGATATTCTCTGCTATACCCATAGGATCCATGGATCTGAATCGCGCTGTATGAAACCCTCTCAGCCATTTCTGTAGCAAATAGTTTTGCTACAGCGCCTGCCTGCGTGAAAGGCTTGCCCTGATCTTTTAACCAAGCGGCATAATAGACCATCAACCGGGCGGCATGGATTTCGGTAGCTGCATCTGCAACCAGCCATTGAATTGCCTGGTGTTCCTTTAATGCTTTTCCGAATGATTGCCGTTCTTTGGCATATTGCACACCTTCCTCGAGGGCGGCTTGGGCAATGCCTACGGACAACGCGCCAACGCTGATCCGCCCTCCATCCAGGATCTTTAATGTCTGCTGTAAGCCCTCGCCTTCAGCGCCGAGAGTATTTGTTATCGGGATCCGGACATTTTCATAGCGAACCTCATGGCTGTGAGTCCCGCCGGCTCCCATTTTCTTTTCTGGAGGCGCGATCGTCAGGCCTTCCGTATCTGTTGGAACCAGGATCAAACTCATTCCCCGGGATGGTTGATCTGGATCTGTAACTGTCAATGTGACAATAAAATCTGCGTCCCCAGCGTTAGTGATCCAGGCTTTAGATCCTTGGATGACCCAATCACTGCCATCCTTAATAGCCCTGGTCTTGATATTTCTAAGGTCCGAACCTGCTTGAGGTTCCGTAAGTGCCAGGGCGGTTAATTTTCCTTTTCCTGTAGCTACATCAGGAAGGAATTCCTTTTTTTGCTCTTCTGAACCAAACAGAACTACTGCTGCACAGCCAAGTTCATTATGTGCTTCAATGGTCAAGGCAGTTCCGCCATCTCCCCAGGCTAATTCTTCGATTGCGATCGCGGCGCTGATAGCATCTAATTCTGAGCCGTTGTACTCTTCAGGTACACTCATCCCCAAGAGACCTAGAGGTCCCATTTTTTTTATCAAAGAAGGAGGGATTTCTTCTTTTTCGTTGATTTCCTGGGCGAGAGGTTTTAATTCTTTGGCAACAAAATCATGAACAGCTTTTCGCCATAGTCTTTGTTCCTCTGATAAATGAAAATCCATTTTCTACTCCTTTGCAGGTGAGGTTGAAGAATGTTGAGTAGCCTCCCATATCCACCGGAGGTAACAACGATCATAATTACATTCTATACGGAAGTTCATTCAGAATCAAATTAAACCTGGCACAGACCATGAAGTGTGTCTGGTAGAATCAAAACATAAAAAAGGTCTAGTGAATGGAAAATAAACCTAAAACAGCATATCCAGTTGTGATTATCACCGGTGCATCATCAGGTATCGGAGAAAAAACGGCATTAACTCTCGCAAAAAATGGTTTTCGGGTGGTAATAGCTGCCAGACGGCAGAAACGCCTGGATGATATCGCGGAGAAGATCCGTAAGATGGGAGGTGAAGTCCTCACTGTCCAATTGGATTTATTACAAGTTGACCAGATCCGGAACCTTGTGGAAATAACGATGAATGTTTTCGGACAGATTGATATCCTGGTGAATAATGCGGGATCAGCCCGGCATTTATGGTTGGATGAACAGTCCCTGGAGGAAGATATCCAGGATCAACTGCAGGTAAACTTAGTTGGAATGATCCAATTAACCCGACTGGTCGTTTCGGAGATGGTCACGGCAGGTTCTGGCCAGGTCATCCATATTTCTTCCATTGCGTCCTGGGTGGGAGTTCCGACCTATTCCATTTATAATGCGAGCAAGTTCGGCTCTCGTGGTTTTATGGCCAGCTTACGGCGAGAACTGAGAGGGACTGGGGTAACTATTTCGGAAATTTTTCCGGGAGCAGTGGATACCGAGTTTGGCCAGGATCCTGACGTGAATTGGAATACAACCACGGTCACACCAAAATTTGCATTATTATCTGCCCAATCCGTTGCGAATCAGATTCTGAATATGATCCGCAGGAAAAAAACAAGATCCGTTATCCCCGGTTTTATGAGGTTTGCGATTTTGGGGGATGCCCTCTTTCCCGGGATATTCAGCTGGATATTGTCGAAATATTTTTATTCATCTAATGGTGTTAGATATACATGGCGACAGAGAAAGGAATAAAAAAACAGCCTCTAGAGGCTGTTTTTGGAGTCTCGAAAATATTTAGTTCTATTATTTTTCTTCTGATCCTTTTTGGGCTGGTTCAATCTTGAACTTATTGTCTTCTTCAAGGATGTAAATTCCGTTTCTTACCTGGTTTAATACCCGCTCGAGCGCAATCTCCAGGTTGGTTAAGGTTTCTCCCACATATTCGTCAGCTTCTGCCTGGGTCTTTTTGGCCTTTACCTCAGCTTCAGATTCTATCTGATTGGCTTTCTTCCGGGCATCCTGCACAATGTTATCACGATCAGTAAGTTTGTCGCTTTTCTCTTTGGCAATATTTACTGTCCGATCCGCTTCTTCTTTGGCCTGGGCGATCACTCTATCTTTTGTGGCTATTACCTGTTGGGATTTCTTCACCTCTTCTGGAATGGCGACACGCATCTGGTCGATAATGTCCAGCATACGGTCTTCATCAACTATTACATTATGTGTGAAAGGAATGGAACGGCTGTGGTTAATCAACTCTTCCAATCTATCCACAAGATGTAAAATGTCCATTATTACTCCTCCAAAAGAGTATCCTTTAGTATAACATGAAAAGGATTTCGTTAATCTCTCAACGAAGAGTGAGGAACGATATTTTGGTCGCTGCCGAGCTCTAGAAATCGTTCCTGTAAAGCTTTTTCTACGTATTCTGGAACCATGGAACTGACATCTCCATCTAGGGCAGCAATCTCTCGGACCGTGGACCCGCTTAAGAAGCTGTGGTCCTTATTTGTGATCAGCGCTACAACTTCGATGTCGGGAGAGAGGCTATGGTTGGCCAATGCCATTCGGAATTCATATTCGAAATCAGAAAAGACCCGCAGGCCGCGCACGATCACCTGGGCGTCGATCTCATGGCAGAAATCAACGGTCAGTCCGCTATACCCCATGGTTTTAATATTGGAGATAGGTTTGAGGGCAAGTTTAGTTAATTCTATTCTTGTTTCTGGAGGGAAAAGAAGCTTTTTTATGGGTTGGTCATAGACTGCCACAATAACTTCATCAAATAAACGGGAAGCTCGCCGGGCAATATCAATATGTCCGTAATGAATGGGATCAAAAGTTCCAGGGAATACAGCTCTTATCATCAGTAGCTCCTCAACAAATTCACCTGCTGGTTAACTGATATCTCCAGTATTCTTTTGGGTCCAGAAATTTTCGACCGCTATTGCCAGTTGATGATGATTTTCCTGGCTCAGATCCGGGTCCTCATTGAATATGGCCGAAGCTTCAGTTCGAGCCTTTTCAATAAGATCGAGATCAGTGATACTGGCCAGTTTCAGTTCTGTATATCCTGACTGGCGCGTACCTAAAAATTGACCGGGTCCACGGATTTCCAGATCTTTTTCAGCCAACACAAAACCATCATTGGTATCAACCATAGCTTGCAGTCGTTGGTTTTCAATTTCTTCAATGCTGCCAGGAACCAGGATGCAGTAGGATTTCTGGTCGCTCCGTCCCACTCGTCCCCGGAATTGATGTAATTGTGCCAAACCAAAACGATGAGCACCTTCCACCAGCATAACCGTGGCATCTGGAATATCTAGACCAACCTCCACAACTGATGTGGATACCAGGATCTGGATTTCCTTATCCCTGAAACGCATCATAACTTCTTCTTTATCGGCTTGATTCATCTGACCATGAAGGAGTCCAAGTTTGTATGATCGAAAAACTTCTTCTTGCAAGCGATTGAATTCATCCACTGCAGATTTTTCATCGATTTTGTCGCTTTCTTCCACCAGGGGATATACTATAAACGCCTGGTTCCCTTTATCTACTTGTCCACGGACAAGGCCAAAAGCACGCTCGATCTCGCTTGGATTCAGCAAATACGTCTCGACCGGAATCCGTCCTGGGGGCATTTCATCGATGACTGACAATTCGAGGTCGCCATAGATAGTCAACGCTAAAGAACGAGGTATTGGAGTTGCTGTCATTACCAGCAGATGGGGATTGTTGCCTTTCTGGCGTAAGGTGCCCCTCTGTTCCACACCGAAACGGTGCTGTTCATCAACGACTGCCAGCTGTAAATTCTGAAACTTGACAGGATCCTGAAGCAGCGCATGAGTGCCAACTATAAGTTTGATCTCTCCATCGGCAAGTCGTTTGCGGAGGACCACTTTTTCGTTTTCCGGAGTGGAACCGATTAGCAGGGCGATCTGGTTTTCATCTAGATCCTTTGATTCACCTGCCAGCAGTTTCTTTAGACTTTGGAAATGTTGTTCTGCCAGAATACTTGTGGGTGCCAGTATAGCAACCTGTGCATCACCACGTATGACTATTAGGGCTGCCAGTGCTGCGATCACGGTTTTTCCAGAGCCAACATCACCCTGAAGTAATCGGTTCATTGGTGTTCCTGAACCGAGATCAGACCGAACCTGATCGAGAGCTTTTTTCTGGGCGGTCGTCAGCTGGAAGGGAAGCGTTTCAAGTCGAGGCAGCAGCCAATCATCAGGGCTATCAAATGTAGCGCCGGAGCGGCTTTCCCATTCTTTCTTTTGATTCAATACTCCCATCTGCATCAGGAAGAGTTCTTCAAAAGCTAAACGTTGCCTTGCTTTCTCAAGCGATTGATCAGAATCTGGAAAATGGATCCCCCGGATTGCGTCAGGTAGATTGCTTAAGGAGTGATTGGTACGAACTTTCTCGGGTAGCGGATCTGGAATGTGAGGGGAGTATTCCTCGACAATATCATGGATAACACCACGAAGCCATTTCTGTGTTATGTCCTTTGTGAGCGGATAGACCGGTACGATGCGGTTGGTATGGAGTTGTTCCTTGCTTAATGGTTCCCACTCTGGACTATTCATGACCAAGCGACCCAGGTATTGTTCTACCTGGCCGCTTATTACAACTTGTTTGGCTTTTAGTAGTTGGCTTTCCATCCAGGGTTGATTGAACCAGGTGGCTCGGATTGCGCCGCTTTTATCTGATATCAGCGCTTCCACGATCTTCATTTTCCCGCTGTGTATTGCCCTCGAAGAAACTTTTTCCACCGAGCCGATAATTGTGACGAACTCGTCGTACCAGAGACTGCCAATTGGTTTTAGCTTCGAGTAATCATCATGCCGCCGAGGAAAGGCGTAAAGTAAGTCGTTGATGGACTTGATCCCCAATCTTTCAAGTGCTTGCTGTTTCTTTTCGCCGATACCTTTAATAGTTGTGATTGGAGCCTGGAAATCCAGATCAAGTTTTGGTGTAGGAGGTTCCTCTTCTGGAGTGGGTTCTTGGATAACCGGGACAGGTTTTTCAGATTCAGGAACTGGGGTGGGATCTGATGTTTGAGGTTTGGCCGGTTCTTTTTCTGGCTGGGTTGGAGCCAGTTCAGTTGTCGGGGATTCTTCCTCTGTTCCACTTTCAATCCCAACTTCCCTGGTCACACGCTGCCAAATACCTTTTAAAGCCACTTCACGAGAATCCTCACTTAATCGGTGATAATCTCGCAAGCGACTGATCACAGCCTGGATGATCTGTTCTGATAATTGATCTTCTCTGGCTTCCATTTCCCAGGCGGATAGGATGTTTGAAAGTCCACCCATAACTGCCTTGTTATCATATCCCCGTTCAGCTTCTAAACGGAAGAATTTCCGTAGTTTCTGTATTGAAGTTTTCATTAGGGTTATTTTACCACTGCTGCAAAACCTATCCCATTGGGTCCGACATGGGTGCCAATAATTGTGGTGACATTTACCAGCATAGGTTTGGGTATTTCTGGAGGGGAGAACTCTTCTATGAATTTCATGCCTGTTTCTAAAGCATTGGTATGCAGTACTGCCAGGTATTCCAGTGTGCCCAGTTTCCTGATGGAGTCCCCTAGGAACTGGATTCCTTTGGATCTAGCTCGGGCTAAACCCCTATTAAATACCTGCCCGGTTTTTAGCTCGACGATTGGTTTAATGTTTAATAATGACCCCAGGCGCGCTTTTGCCCAGGAGACTCTTCCACTGCGGTGGATGTATTCGAATGTATCCAGCAGGGCAAAAACATATACCCTTTCCTGCACGGATTGGATTGCATCCAGGATCTCGTTGAGGGGTTTCTTTTTTTGAACCATCTTAGCAGCTTGGATGGCCTGGAATCCCAGACCCAGGCTAAGCTGTTCGCTATCAACCACTTTGATGAGTTGTTTGAATTCCTGAGATGCCAGTCTGGCAGCATTAAAAATTCCACTCAGGGCACTCGCTGCATGGATGGAGATGATTTCGGTGTATCCCTTTTCGAATATTTGACTATACAGCTGCTGAAACCTGCCCGATGATGGCGCTGCCGTGGTAGGTGTTTTTTTCAAGGTTGGAAGCCGAGTATAAAAATCATTCCTGGAGAGATCAAATCCGTCCAGGTAGGTTTTATTTTCCAGGGTCAGATCAACCGGGATCTGAAAGATCCCTAATTCTTCCCGTAAAACGGCAGGGATATCAGAAGTGCTGTCCGTGACAATGGCTGTAGACAAAGATATTTCTCCTGATTATAAAAACGGCGGAGCTTATAAATAAGTCCGCCGGTGAGGGACACAAGAATGTTTTCTTTCTACCTATTCGATCGAAAAAATGAATTGGTAATGGGGTTGTCCGCCATACTGCAGTTCGACTTCCTGATCAGGGTATTTTTCCTGGATGAATTCAGCCATATCCTTGGCATCTTCCTTGGAGATGTTCTCGCCGTGGAATAAGGTGATCAATTCCAGATCCTCTGCTTTGGCGGTTTTCAGGAAGATCAGACAGCCTTCTCTCAAGGTTTTATTGGAGCCAACCAGTTTGCCATTATGGAGAGAGATGATCTCCCCTTCCTTGACGTCAATTCCCTCGATCTCTACATCTCTGACGGCTGTGGTGATCTCTCCACTTTCAACTTCCTTGATGGCCGAATTCATATCTGATGCAACATCAGCCAATTCCTGTCCGGGGATCAAACGCAGCATGGCAGCTAATCCCTGGGGTACTGTTAACGAGGGAATTACTACAACCTGTTTTACGGAAACTTCAGCCGCGGATTTTGCAGCCATCAGGATATTTTTATTGTTAGGAAGGATGATGATCTTATCTGTTGGAAGGTCTTCAAATGCGGCCAGGATTTCCTGGGTGCTGGGATTCATGGTTTGGCCGCCCTCTACGATTGCTGCGGCACCAAGGCTGGCAAAGATCCGGGAAAATCCTGATCCGGGAGAGATAGTGATCAGAGCAACGTCATCAGGTCCGATTTTCGCCAGTTTGAGAGGTTCTTCACGCCTTCCACCGGCGGGAGAATCTACCTGGATCATCAAATTCTCGATATGCACTTTTGTGATCGTGCCCAGGGTCATCGTGTAATCAATCGGTTCGTAGCGCTTTTCCGTTGCCACATGGATATGCATTCGGTAAATGCCATCCCCTTCACCCACCTGGATGGAGGTGCCAATCTTTTCAAGATCTTCGTAATAACTTTCCAGCACTAAAGGTTGGTCAGGTTGAAAATCGACAATGACCT
>CAZOUN010000018.1:0-18238 GCA_964582965.1 uncultured Anaerolineales bacterium
GTCGGCGAGGCCGTGGGTTCGAATCCCTCCATCCCGACACAAAAAACCGCTGGTATTTTCCAGCGGTTTTGTCATTTCTAAGATAGGGACAGAGTTCTTCTAAAAGGACTCAGTCCCTTAACTTTTATAATAGTTGAGATTGGGAATCATCCCTTCCCCGGGCAGAAAGCGGTTGATAAGAAGGCTCCCGCTGCGGTCTGCGGTCAGCCGGTTTGGTTGATGGCCGGTAGCCAGGAGCGGGTTTAATCCTGCTGGAAACTGGCGCTTTTCGGGCTGAAGGCGCGAACTCCACCAGCAGCTGATCTTTACCAAAGTAGCGTTCACCAGCAACCGAAAAAAGACCAATGATCAAAACCCGCAGGAGCCAGATCATCACCGCCACAAAAATCGGCACAATCTTGATCAGAGTTTGGCGGGCAATTACAGAGTTGCCTAATGTCTCATGGTTAGCAATGGCGATCGATACGCCCCACCAGGTCAATAACGCGTTCATAGTTGCAGCAATCAGCCAGGCGGCAAACAAGTACCAACTTTCTGTCTGCTCTCCAACTTTGCCTTCAGGGGTGAATAAACGGGCGATACCGGCAAAATCGATTCCACAAAAGGCTATCGCTAGAATAGTGGCCCAACGCACACCCCAGAAACGCAGGTCACCGAGCAGATCGACCAACGCAAAATCGGTTGTGCTGAAATTGAATATTTCAAAAGCGACCAGGGCGGTGATGATCAAAAGACCAAAGACTACGCCCCGCTTGACCTGAACTCGTTCGGGCATAAAAGAAATGCTGTTGGCAGACATGTGCACCTCCGGTCATGAGAGAATAATTTGATTACTTAGCTTTCGACCCCAGTATAGAACGTTTGTTCTACTTTGTCAAGGCTAATTTTCGCTCCTTCCCCCTACCCTTTTCTCTGGTAGAATAGCCCTGTATGTCAGAAATCATTCCCTCAGGAAATTAGAAACCTATGAAAGCAGAACAACCCTTTGCCACCTGGGTGGAAGTGGATCTAAAAGCCCTTAAAAACAATATCAAGATCATTCGTCAAGAAACTGCTGTTCCTCTCATGGCTGTAGTAAAGGCCAATGGCTACGGTCACGGGTTTATGCCTATCACCAGGATCGCAGAAGAAGCCGGCGTAGATTGGTTTGGCGTTGCCCGCCCCCGCATGGCGCTTAAAATGCGCGAGGAAGGCATACAAAGCAATATCCTGATCCTGGGATATATCGCTCCGGAACGGATTGAACAGATGATCTGCCTGGATGTGTCTCTAGCAATCTGGACCAGGGAACACATCAACCTTGTCAAAAAAGCTGCTGACAACTGCCAGAAGACAGCCAGGGTCCATCTGCTGGTTGACAGCGGAATGGGACGATTGGGCTGCCATCCAGATGATACGCTGGAGCTTGCTCGGTTGGCTGATAAAACAGATCAAGTAAAATTGGAAGGGCTTTTCTCTCACCTGGCCAAAGCTGATGAATCTGACCCTGATCCGACCAGGAAGCAAGAAGAGATATTTCTCAAAGCGATCAGTATTCTTGAAAATGAAAATTTACTGCCTGGTATCATCCATATGGCTAATTCAGCAGGCACTCTGGCTCATCCTAAATCTCGTTTTCATTTGGTCCGCCCTGGCTTAATCATTTATGGACTGTCACCATCTGCCAATGTAAAACTACCAACCGGCATAGAGCCGATCCTGAGTTGGAAGTCTGTCCTTGCCAGTATGAAGGAACTTCCCCCACATCACGGCGTCAGTTATGGGCATGATTATGTCACTACCAAAAAAGAATTGATTGGTGTGATTCCGGTTGGTTACGCTGATGGTTACCGAAGGGGTCTGGGAAATTCAGTCTTGATCAATGGCGTTAAAGCGCCAATTGTTGGCAGAGTTTGCATGGATCAATTCATGGTAAAGCTGGAAAATGTCCCAAATCCGCAAATTGGCGACGAGGTTATCCTAATCGGTAAACAGGCTGGCCAGGAAATTAGCGCCAACGACCTGGCTCAAGTCTGGAATACCATTAACTATGAAGTCACCTGCGGGATAGGTGCCCGGGTACCACGGGTTTACCCGGAAAGATAAATCTGGATTTTCCCCCATTTCTTAGTGCCTAGATTGATCTGGTTGTGTTGGGTAGGATTGCTGTTCCAGCGGCAGGACAACATGGAACTCGCTGCCTGGTAGGTGTTCGGTGTCCTTTTCCAACCGCTCGACCCAGACTCGTCCGTTATGGGCTTCGATGATACTGCGCACAATAGCCAATTCTTCCCCTGGTTTTTCCTCTCCTGCTGCCAATTCATCCAATAGAGAGAAATCCACCATCATCGGATTCATCCGTTCCTGGAAGAAACGACCCTTGGCTTCAGAATCGATGCCAATCCCGGTATCACATACAACTATTTCTGCTCCTTCCCATTTTAATAGCTCGGAATGAGGCGGTATGTGTCTGCCTGTAATCGTAATCTTCCCGCCGCTCGGTGTGTGGGTCATCGCATAATTGATAAGGATCTCAAATACCTTCTTAAGAGCTTTACTATCACCATAAACTGGTGGGATCTCACCCAGGTTATCATGGGAGAGGGTGATCTTCCTGGCCCGAACTTGTCCTCCCAGATCCCTGCAGAGAGAGTCCACCAGGGTGTATAAGGAAAGTGGAGTCGTATCAATATTCAGGTTCTTGGGCTGGATATTTGCCGTATCGATCATATTCTCAATGATTTTTTGCAGTCTATCAGAGCCAGACACGATCCCATTCACCAGTTCACTGTAATAATCATCTTCCATCAGTTTTTCGTCATTTACCAGCAGTTGGGAATATCCGGTGACTACAGTCAAAGGAGAGCGCAGTTCATGAGCTTTGATACTGATGATATCGGAAGATGATTTTTTTATTTGTTCGATCTTATCCAGGGCCGTATTTTGGGATGCCTTGGCACGCCTTAGTTGGCTGTCGATCTTGGTCAAGCTTTGAACTAAACGGGCATTCTGCAGCGCGACCGAGGTCTGATCAGCCAGGGATGACAGCAGTTCCAGCTCCTCATCCGAGAAAGAAGCGCCGGATCGTTTCTGTGATAATGCAAACAATCCGATCCACTCATCCTCAGTGTGAATGGGAACAAGGGCTTCCACATCCAGGGCTTTGATCCAGGCCAATATATTTTCCGGTATGGTTTGGAACCTGGGAATGAATTCCAGTTCCGATTGAGTTAATGGGCGTTTTTCTTCTGCCAGGACTTTGGTAATAGGGTTATTTGCGGGTAGAAAATCCAGGTCTGGTATTGTCACAGTTGTTCCCTGGACTGCCTTGAGGTGCCAGTTGGGGGGATCTTTTTCAGGTTCGAGACGGTCAACCAGAAATAATGTGCCTTTTTTCAGTTCCAGAGAATCGCAGATCATTTCAATGGTTACTTTGGAAAGCAGTTGAATATCAAGTATACTGCTGAGGGTTTTACTGTAGCTTCGAATCTCTAGGATTCTGGTCCGTTCACTGGAAAGCAAGCGGTCCAGGATCGAGTTAACCAGACGATTAATCGGAAGGAAGAAAATCAGGGCGATAAGGGAAAAGAAGACTCCATTGTAGACCGGTTTATACCAATCAAGCTTAATAAAATATCTTTCGAGGATCAGGAAACCCAGGGCATAGATCAAGATTATTATGATCCCGGAAAGTGTATATCCCACACCCCGAAAAGCCAGGATCTTCAGATCTGGCAACTTATACGTTAAAACGAGGAAATTAAGAATGATCGTTGCACTTAAGAGCAGCAAACTGGCCATTAGCTCACAGCCCAACATCATTAGCACGGTGCTGCCAGTATAGAGAATTAGAGCAGATGTCCAGTAAATCGCCCGCTGTTTGACAACTGTTCGATCTGTCGTCCTGTATTCGTGCAGTACTTGAATACTCGATAGGATCACAAAGAATCCCCAACCCACGGCCTGGATCACGGTTGACAGGATCGAATGTGTGTAACCTTCCTGCTGCCTGCCCCAATTTAGGTCACCAGGAAATATACTCAGCGCATCAGCCGCTACCGCAATACTGATAATGACCAGTGAGATGATCAACCAGGTCCAGCCAGGATTTTCAGTTTTAAAAACAGCAGATGTCATCCCAAATATCACACCGCTGAAGAGCAGCAAAGCATACCATGGTAAACGCAGCCTGATTCCCTGTCCGAGGAAATCCCACCAGTTGAGTTCAGAACCGAAAAGGATCACAGTGATCAATAAAAACAATCCCAACATGAAAACCAGAAGGTAGTCGGCGATCTTATAAATACGTAGTTTTCGGAGTGCGTTAACGGTCAGGCTGAGGGAATAGGCAGCTAGACAAATATAGAAAACAGCTGGAATGGTCAGAAAGGAATTCATATACTTTTCTCTTCTTTAGAATAGTCGCACTGACACTGTTGCCCCTGCTTCCAAGCCTGTGGTTGGAGAGGGAATTTTCACTAATCCGTCCGCTTTTGCCAGCAGGAAGATCAGGTTGCTCCGCCCAAAGATCGGTTCCGCCTGGAAATTCCCTTTGTTCCCTTCGATCAACCTGACCGGGATCCAATCCTCTCGGCCTGCCTGGGACGGGACATTCATCGTCAAATTCGCCAGGACAGAAGGGTAGATCTTCCGGTTTTCCAATCCCAAATATGCCTGGATAATCGGTTTTACCAAGATATATGCGATTACCAAAGCACTGACAGGATTACCCGGTAGACCTATCATCACTTTTTCACCAGCAAGGGCGAAGATTGTCGGTTTTCCAGGTTTGATGCTCACACCATGGACGAGCACACCGGGATCGCCTAACTCATTCATCACATCTGCTGTTAGATCTCTGGAACTCGCTGACGAGCCTGCTGTTACGATCAGGTGATCACATTCTTGAAGTCCAATCCGGAGGATTTTCATCAAATCATCCCGATTATCTGGAATGATACCATAATGGACTACATCAGCACCCACCTCTCTGATCAACGTTCCAAGGGTGTATGAATTGATATCTCTTACTTCTCCTTGCATGGGTATTTGATCAGGCGGGATCACTTCATCACCGCTGGATATGATCCCGATCTTGGGAGGGAAGATTGTTCTAATTTTAGTGATTCCCAGAGCCATTAGTCCGCCAATCTCCGCAGGTCTGAGGCGGGTCCCTCTGGGGATCACGAGTCCACCTTCTATTACATCTTCCCCGATCTCGATTACATTCTCGCCTGATGCTATTGAGCGATAGATTTCAATTTCTCCGCCATCCAGCAACTGGGTATCCTCCAGCATTACAACCGCGTTTGCACCTTCCAGCAGCATTCCCCCGGTATGGATCAGGGCGCATTCTTTTACACCCAGATCGAATTCAGGTGTATTTCCCATCAACACTTCTCCAGCCATTTTCAAATAAGCTGGAAGGGACTCACTGGCTCCGTGGCTGTCCCGGGCTACTATTGCATAGCCATCAACCGTGGATCGCCTGAACTCTGGTAAATTATTGGGAGATAGAATATCTTCAGCAGTAACTTTTCCCAGGGCTTGTTCTGTCCATGTCACCTCATCGCTGAGGACCGGGTCAAGATGGCTGAACAGGAGGGATAAGGCAGCTTCAGGTGAAATCAAAGACAAGAATTCTGGCATATGTTTTCAGATCCGGGATTAACGGATCCAGACAGTGAATGTTATCAAATAGACTGGTAAAAAGAAAATAACCAAAGTCAAGAGGGTTATCAGCGGCCAGCGGACCGGAGCTCCGTCCTGCAAACTGGTCAAGTGCCAAATTAGATATCCTACCGCGGGAAGTGTAAAAAAAACCGGCAGGATCAACCGAAAAGGCATACCAAAGATCAATGTAATTCCAAATAACAAGAAGCCGCTCAGAACCATCAGGTTATGCAGAAAAATACCCCGCTGCCAGCCCAAGCGCACTAATAAGGTTTTCCTATCCTTTCGGACATCTTCTGAATAGGTTTTTAGCCGCAGAATCAAAATCATCCCCAGGTGCAATGGAAATAAAGGAAATATTCCCAGGTATAAAAATCTATGGAATTCACCAGCTTGCAACAGGTACCCGATCGCTGGTGGCAGCACCACAAGAATTACAGAGGTTAAAAATTCCCCGATCCCGAAGAGATCCAATGACACGCCTGGGATGACCAGCAGGCTGTATAAAAGGAAGTAGCTGGCCATTACCAGGCCGCTGGAAAGGGTTAAATACCCTGATATCCCAAGGATCACAGTTAACACAGCACCAGCAGCCAGGCATGCAACCGATATATATAAATAGACATCATCTTTGCTGTTTTGGGAATTATCCTGGACGTCTTTTCTTGCCGGTCCTTTAATATTCAAACCCCGATCAAATGGCGTGTGAAAATAATCTCCCAGGAAATTCAAGCCAATCGATAAGGTCAAAACCCAAAACAATCCAATCAATAATGGGCTTGATAGAATTCTCTGTCCCAGGTAACGGCTGAATCCTACACCAAGACTGTACAAAACGACCAATGTCATCAGGTGCAAGGGGCGAATATGCTGGACCAGATCCAATTTTTTCGTCTCTGTCATCTGTCCTTGATTATAACTAGCTTTTCTGAGGTGGGTATGGTCTCTTAAATTTCCTGATCGAGAGATTTACAGGCTAACGGAAAAAATTGGAAATGAAAAACCACAGGTTTGCCGGCCGTTCAGCCAGGCGTCGGACAAAGTAAGGATACCATTCACTGCCATAAGGAACATAGACCCGCACCGGATACCCCCGCTCGATCAAATTCATCTGGATGTCTTCCCTTATGCCATACAGCATCTGGAATTCCAGACCTCGTTTACCGAGCCCTATCTTATCGGCATATAAAAGGGCATGATCGACTCTGGCCTGATCATGGGTAGCGATCGCCGGGATAGGTGGGAAACGCCCATCCAGTGTGACGCTAGATTCAATTTTCAGAGATTGATCGAGTAACAGCTCTGTTATCCTGTCAAAATTTTCATCTACAGATGCTTTTTTCGGGAACGCAACTGTGCGCGGCTCCTTGTAGGCCCCCTTACAGATCCTAACCCTACTCGACACAGACATCAACCTTTTAATATCATCCAGGCTGCGAACGAGGCTGGCTTGGATCACAATGCCTGCATAGGCCTCATATCCATTCTCTCTGGCCGAATTATACATATCAAGAGTAGCCTGAGTCAGGGTTGAATCTTCCATATCGATCCGAATAAATATATTCCAATCCTTAGCACTAGCCAGGATTCTAAGCAGGTTCTGTCGGCAGATATCGGGGTCAAGTACCAAACCGATCTGGCTGAGTTTGATCGATATTCCTGATGGAACTTGTTCATCTACCAACCGCTCTATGATCATTATGATCTCATCCGCCGCCAGGATCGCTTCTTCCCGGGAAACAACATTCTCTCCCAGGTGATCCAATGTGGTGAAGATCCCTCTGTTGTTAAGATCTTTGACAACGGCAATGGATTCTTCCAGTGTTTCTCCTGCCACAAACCTTGCCGCTGTACGTTTTGCAAACCCCCATCCCTGAACAATCCTTCTAGCCCAGGCAGCCTGCGACAAATAGGTTAAAACCAATTTCAACATTAAACAAATCCTTCCGTACGAGCTACCTCATGGATTATTTTAATCCTACCCATTAAGAGGATTATTTTCCATGTCAAATTTACTTCAATAGGGTGCATAATGTCAGTCATTTCCAGAGGATTGGTCCCCTGCCTAAATTAGGATGTACTTTCGATTTCAGGAAAGTTTTATTTTTCTCTGAACTATGATCTCGCATATTAATATATGATAGAATTAACGTGGATTTTGGACGAATGTCATATATGAGGATGGGAAATGCTAAAAAAACAATACATTAAGAGCCGAAATATATACAAAGTTACCTTTCGTCTTGCTAAACATGAACAACCAAAATATCCGGTATCATCTGCACATCTCGTAGCAGATTTTAATGATTGGAGTTTCACAAACACACCTATGGAATCTCTCAAGAATGGGGATTTTAAGACCACGGTTGAACTGGAAGCAGGAAAGAAATATGAGTTCCGTTATCTTTTGAATAATAAGAAATGGTACAACGAGTGGAAAGCGGATGAATACATCCTGGGAGATTTTGGCAAAGATAATTGTGTCATTGAACTCCCGGAAGTCTAGGATTTAACTATTTCATTTGTTTGCCTAGAATTTCAAAATCCGTCTTGGTTTTCCAAGGCGGATTTCTTTCCTGATACCCCTTCATTCCGATTTGGCATCCATGATTTCCTGTGATAAACTACCCCAGCAGAAATACCTTTCCTTAATAGGAGTTAATTAGTGAGAAGACGTCCAAGATTATCTGCCTTAAGCTGGCTGGCAGTATTTTTTCTAATCGCTGCAGTATTCTTTTCGATCCTGCAGTTTGTGAGATTCAGCCGTCTGCGCACGACCTATCCTGGAGGCATGGCGATAGCAGAAGTACCGGTTGGCGGATTGGATCGGCAGGAAGCTGCCCAGCGCCTTCTGGAGGCCTACTCACTGCCTGTTGAGCTCCTCTATGATGACCAAGCGATACTCTTTGAACCTTCCATTTGCGGTTTTGACCTTGACCTGGAAAGTATGCTGGCTGCGGCAGATATTGAGCGGACCAAACAATCTTTCTGGGTTGGATTCTGGGATTACCTCTGGGGACGGCAGATATCAAGCCTCTCCATCCCTCTTCGGGCAATATACTCTGAGTCCCGATTAAGAACCTATCTGGTAGATGAGATCGCCTCCCGCTATGACAAACCACCATCTCCCGCTATCCCCCAACCGGGAACAGTGAATTTCGTTGCCGGAACATATGGTACCGAATTGGATCTTGATACTGCAGTATTGTTAATTGAAACTGCTATGGAATCGATTAACAACAGATCAGTCAATTTGCCGCGGAATCAATCCAGTCCACCGAGGCCATCCCTTCAGAACCTTGAAACCCTACTAAAACAAACCATAGATCTAACAGGTTTCAGCGGGATCACAGGGCTATATTTGCTAAATGTCAGCACCCTGGAAGAAGTACATTTTGCATATCAGGATGGCTACGAGATCTCCACGAATCCTGATGTTGCATTCACAACTGCAAGTATCGTAAAAATACCGATAATGACTTCCATCTTCCGCCGCGTTCAGGAGGACGAAGACGCTGAAACACTCAACTTGCTGCAAAAGATGATCATTGAGTCTGGGAACGACCCTGCAGATTGGGTAATGGAGCGCGTTATCCACACCAGCCTGGCTCCATTAGAGATTACAGAAGACATGAAAAGCCTGGGCTTAGAGAATACTTTCCTGGCCGGTGAATTCAAAAGAGGAGCCCCTTTATTACGAGTCTTTAATACTCCCGCAAACCAGCGCGTGGATATCTCCACGGATCCAGATCAATATAACCAGAGCACACCATCTGATATCGGTATGCTGTTGGAAGATATCTATCTCTGCGCCGATAACGGTCAGGGAACATTCAAGGCTGTATTCGGGGATGAGATCACTCAAACTGAATGCCAGATCATGATCGATTACCTCTCCCAAAACAAAATGCCCTCCCTGTTGGAAGCAGGCGTTCCGGATGTCACTGTAGTGGCCCATAAACACGGCTGGGTTACCTACCAGGGGATCATGAATACACTGGGAGATGCCGGTATCATTTTCTCCCCCGGCGGCGATTATATCCTCGTGATCTTCCTCTACCACCCTGAGCAGCTGATCTGGGATACTGCTTCATCACTGGTTGGACAACTTTCCTCGGCAATTTATAACTTCTACAATCAAACCCAATAACTGATAATAATGAACTTTATCCCTGTAGAGGGGCTCAGTCCTTTATTGATAGATAACAAAAAAAACCCGCCAATAGCGGGTTTTAGTTTATCCAAAATAGAAATGCTTACAAGTCTCGATCTATTATATACATCCCCAGTTTTTCGAGGGAATCCTTTTCTCGACCCTGGGGGAAATCAGTCAGGTTTTGAACCGCATTTGCAGCACAACGCCTGGCCTCATCCAGTGATTTATCGATCACGCCGCTCTGATTGATTCTCTGTATCAATTCATCAGCATCAGATTCTTTGGCGCTCCCATTCAGACAAGCTAAGAGTACTTCATCATCAGGATGTTGCTCTCCATAATAGATCGCTGGCAAGGTAGGTGTACCCTGACGCAAATCGTTGCCAATCGGTTTCCCGACCCGGGCTTGATCCCCCGTGAAGTCCAGCACGTCATCAACAATCTGAAAAGCTTTACCAATTTCCTTGCCAAATGCTTCGGCCGGTTCGATAAATTTTCGATCCGCGGGGCTAATCAGTGCCGCGGCCTTCGCAGAAAGAGCAAAAAGCGAACCAGTCTTTTCGTAGATCCGATGATAGTAATCATCGCGACTAGGAAGAATGTTGCGCCCGAACAACTGCGAGATCTCTCCATTGACAATAATGCTCAGCGTTTTTGCGAATAATCTCATTGCCTCTGTATTATCCAACTCAGCTGCCAGCAAAGCAGCTTGGGCGAAAATGTGATCACCGGTTAAAACTGTCGCTGCCGGTGTCCAATGTGAATTCAATGTAGGATTCCCACGGCGCAGCAAGGCGCCATCGATTAAATCATCATGCACCAGCGTTGCAGTATGCAGCATTTCTATAGAAGCGCTCAGGGAAATCAGCTTTTCTTCAGCTGCACCTAATAAAGAACCTATCAACAAAGTTACAATCGGGCGGATGCGCTTCCCACCCGAATTCATAAGATGCTCAAAAGCTGCTGTCAGATCAGGATGATACCCTCCCGACATTGACAACATCTTCTGATCAACTTCGGTCAATTGATCTTCAAGATATGTTAAAAAACCAACATTAATCAACTTTCAACTCCCACTTAAATAAACTGACAGCGTTTTCAGTAGTCTGCCTGGCTGTCGTCTCAAAAGGCAGGCCTTTTACTTCACTTATTTTATCAATAATATACCGAACGTGGGCAGGTTCATTCCGTTTTCCACGGAACGGCTGCGGAGACAGAAATGGCCCGTCAGTCTCTACAAGTAATCTAGAGAGGTCAATCTCTTTGACTACATCTCGCAGCTGAACAGACTTCTTAAAGGTCACCGGGCCTGTTATGCCAATATAAAATCCAGCATCGAGCACACGCTGGCTCTCGTTTAAATTTCCAGAGTAACTATGGACAACACCTGGTGAATGACTGCGTTCAGAGAATGGAGGTTCTGCGCCAGCTACCCAATCTTCAATGATGGATAGCAGGTCCTCAATGCAATTTCGGTCCTCATCAGAACTATTCCTGACATGCAGGATCACAGGAAGATCCATTTCCTGGGCAAGCTGGAGCTGTTCAATCAATATCTTTTTCTGAAGATCCCGAGGCGTCCTATCCCGGTAATAATCCAATCCAATTTCACCGATCGCTACTACTTTAGAATGACCCGCGAATTCCCTCAATGCTCCCAGCGTATTCGAATCCCAGCTGGTACCACTGTTAGGATGTACACCCACAGCAGCAAATAACATAGGATCTGATTCAACCAGGGCCAGAATTTCGCGGCAGGAAACCAGATCAATGGCAGGAACCAATATTCTAGAAAGACCTTCTGACCGGGCTCGGTTCAGGATTTCAGGCAAATCCTCCCGATAGTTTTTAAAGTTCAAATGACAATGAGTATCCGTTAAGTTCACTAATCCTCATCTTCTATGCCGGCGATTGAGAGTCCATCCTTTAGGATCGCATCCACGCGATCCGCAAAGGTTGTTTCACAATAAACCCGGATTATAGGTTCAGTTCCGGAAAAACGGATCAATAACCAACCGCCATCTTCGAGGACAAATTTATATCCATCAACGGTTACCAGTTCTATCACTTTTAATCCACCGATAGTATCCGGATTGGAAGTTTCTATTTTTTTGATCTTATCTGCTCTATCTCCCTTGAATGGCGTGTCAATCCGGTCATAATAATGGGCGCCGACCTTTTCAAAGAGAAGGGCAAGCAGTTCGGAGGGTTTTTTATCCATCTTGACCATAAAATCAAGGAAATAAAGACCAGCCAGGATGCCGTCCCTCTCAGGAACGTTGCCTTTGAAAGCATAGCCGCCTGATTCTTCTCCACCGATCATGGCATCCACTTCCAGCATCTTGGGAGCAACATACTTAAAACCGACCCCGGTGTTATAGACCGGGACATCGTAGATCTCTCCCAGTTTTTCCAACATGGTGGTGGTAGATAGTGTTTTAACGATCGGACCCCGCTCTCCGCGAACTTCCAATAGATAATACGCCAGCAGTCCGAATACCCGGAGCTGATCTATAAATTCACCTTTTTCGTCTCCGATCCCAACCCTATCAGCGTCACCATCATTGATCAACAGCACATCAGCCTTGTACTCTTTTATTGCAGCCAGACCAACATCGACATTGGGCGGAATGGGTTCCGGACGGATCATTTCTGGGAAATTAGGATTCCGATCCTGATGAATCTCAAAGACCTCGGTCTTCCCCCCACCGATAAGCTTAGGAAACCACCCTACTCCATTCCCCCACATCGGATCTACAAGCACCCGCAAACCGGCATCTTTGATCGGCTGCAGGTCAATCAGTGTTTTGATGTGTTTAATATAGTTCGGCGCAGCGTCAAAATACTTCACCAGCCCTTTCTCAAGGGCTTCCTCGAGAGGAATTTTTTTAACCTCATCTTCTGTAGCAGGTATGTTTTTTTCGATCCGGACCAAACCATCTGGATCGATTGCTCCACCATTTTTATCCCGGACTTTGAAACCATTATCTGTGTATGGGTTATGGGAGGCCGTGACATTAATAGCTGCAGACGCCTTTTTATCGACCACCGCATAGGAAATAACCGGTGTAGGTGTAGGGCCATCGGTCAAATATACTTTTAAACCATTTCCCGCTAGTACCTCGGCAACAGCGGCCGCAAAATGTTCTCCCCGGTAACGCCGGTCATGACCAACAACAACCCAGCTTTCTTGAAGGCCTTCTTCGGCCAGGTAGGACGCAAATCCCTGGGTACAACGACGCACATTGGCGAAAGTATAGTCTTCTCCAACATGGCCGCGCCAGCCATCAGTTCCAAACTTGATATCCTGCACCATAATTCCTCCCCAACTATCTTGATAAAGCCAAGTTATTATAACAAAGAGCATTAGAATTGGGGAAGTTACTTGCGACGTGGATTCAGCGTAGAGATGGTGTTAACTAAAAATTTCAGATTTCGACGGTCATGCTATAATCGCTGAAGGTTACTTCTATGAATAGAATTTATCTTGATTACGCAGCAACTACACCCGTGGATGAACGAGTACTCGATGCCATGCTTCCTTATTTCAGGGAACATTTTGGTAATCCTTCATCCCTGCACGGATTTGGCCAAGTTGGAGAAAAAGCGCTGGATGAATCCCGCCGCAGCATTGCTGCCAATCTGGGTGCCAAGCCATCCGAAATTATTTTCACATCCTGCGGATCAGAAAGTGATAACCTAGCTATCCGGGGAACTGCCCTCTCCAAGCAAGCAAAGAACGGTCATAATCACATTTTGATCTCACCCATAGAACATCCAGCCGTCCAGGCCACTGTTGATCAATTGTCAGCCCTACACGGTTTTAAAGTGGATTATCTAACCCTGGACCAGTTTGGACGGGTCGATCTTGAGAACCTTGATTTTCTCCTGCGTGAAGACACCACACTGGTCTCTGTCATGGCAGCCAATAACGAGATCGGTACCATAAATCCTATCCAGGATATTGCCGAGCATTGCCGGGAAAGAGATGTTCCTTTTCATACAGATGCTGTGCAATATGGAGCTCATCATCAGATAGATGTTGAAAAGCTGGGAGTAGACTTGCTATCCCTGGGAGCACATAAATTTTACGGACCCAAAGGCGTAGGCGTTCTATACGTTAGATCGGGGACCGATTTACTGCCTACTCAGACCGGGGGCTCCCAGGAATTTGGCTTACGGGCAGCTACCGAGAATATCCCCCTGATCGTTGGCATGGCAGAGGCTTTCCACCTCGTCCAGGAAGAAGGGACTGCCCGTCAGAAACGCTTGATCCCCCTCAGGAACCAGATCATTGATTTTGTGTTGGAGGAGATCCCCAACAGCCAACTGACCGGAGCCGAGCAATCAAATAGACTGCCAAACCACACTAGTTTCGTCTTTAATGATTTGGATGGAAATTTACTGATCCAGGTGCTGGACAGCGAGGGTTTTGCCTGTTCTTCTGGATCTGCGTGTAAAACCGGTGACCCCAAACCATCATCTGTTTTAACCAGTTTAGGATATACGCCGGAATGGGCACTGGGGTCTTTACGAGTAACACTTGGGAAAGACACAACCCGGGATGAGGTAGATCAATTCCTCGAAATCCTGCCCGGATCTATCCAGCGCGTCAGGGAGGTATCCTGATGAATCCCGCTGCTGGATCCCGGATCGTAGTAGGGATGAGCGGTGGAGTAGACAGCTCCGTTGCCGCCGCCTTGCTCAAAGATCAGGGTTATGATGTGATTGGTGTCATGCTTCACCTGTGGAGCGACAACGATACAGAGAATCGCTGCTGCGCACCTGATGCCCAGCAGGAAGCCCGAAGCATAGCGGCTCACCTGGAAATCCCCTTTTATGTTATCGATGCCCAGGATGCATTTTATAAGGCAGTCGTTCAGCCATTCATAGACGGCTATGCAGGCGGCACTACACCTAATCCCTGCTTGAACTGCAACCGCCAGATCCGTTGGAAGTTCTTGTGGTCCAGAGCCGAAGCCCTGGGTGCAGAATACATCTCTACAGGCCATTATGCCAGGATCGGGATTTCCGAAAATGGAAACTATCAGCTCTTAAAAAATCCTGATCCAGAAAAAGACCAATCCTATTTCTTGCATGTCCTTACCCAGGATGATCTCAGCAGGACAGTATTTCCATTGGCCGAATACGCGAAGACCGAAGTTCGCCAATTGGCCAGAGGGTTTGGTCTTTCTGTAGCTGATCGACCTGACAGCCAGGACTTATGTTTTGTGGGCCACGAAAATTATCGCGATTTCTTACGGAAAATTGATCCTACATTATTGATACCCGGACCCATCCTAGATTCCGATGGCATCAAGTTAGGAGAACATCAGGGTTTGGCTGACTATACGATCGGCCAGCGGAAGGGTTTGGGTATCGCCGGACCAGAACCATATTATGTGCTCGAAAAAGACCTTGTAAATAATGCACTGATCATCGGATTTAAGAACAAACTTGGCAGATCGAGTTTTAATGCAGATAGCATAAATTGGATATCCGGAAATAGTCCAACCAAACCAATAAAATCGGATATCAGGATCCGCTATAAATCCAAGTCTGTACCGGGAATAATTACACCATTAGATAATAACCTGGCCGAGATCGACCTGAGAGACCCCATACCAGATATCACACCGGGACAGGCTGCAGTCTTTTATAATGAATATGTCTGCCTTGGTGGCGGAATCATTCAGAGGAATGCTTTATGACCGCTCCATCTTTCATATATAGTTTTCTTGTGGCAACTTTCCTGGGATCCGCATTTCATTTTTTGAAAGGGGGAGGCATTGGTCGGTTTGTTTTGTTATTGATCCTGTCCTGGACAGGTTTCATTATCGGGCATTTACTCGGATCAGCATCGGGGATAAAATTCCTGATGATCGGCCCGGTATCAGGAGGTTTTGGCGTTATTGGAAGCATTCTGTTCATATTGGTCGGTAACTGGTTCAGCCGGCTGGACCAATCATGAATATTGACCCGGAGAGAATCAAACACCATCTCAAACTTTCCAAGGTGATTACCTCCCGGACCTGCCCTCCTCTGCCTGATCTTCAAACCAAACAGACGTTGCCAGCAGCAGTGTTAATTCCCCTGGTTCTTGATGGAGATATCTGGAAGCTGCTTTTCATCAAACGAACCCAACATATTCATGATCGTCACAGCGGACAGATCGCTTTTCCAGGTGGTAGAGCAGATCCTGATGATTCTTCCCTCGAATCCACTGCTTTGCGGGAAGCCCAGGAAGAAATTGGGGTGAATCCGGTTGATGTCGATATTCTTGGCCAATCCTGCTCGATCACAACTGTGACCGATTATGAGGTCACCCCCTATGTGGGTATCCTACCCTGGCCCTATCTGCTTACGCTCTCAACAGAAGAAGTGGAAAAGACAATCCTGATCCCAATCAGTTGGCTGGCGGATCCTGGAAATCATCAAGTAAAAACCTGGGAATCACCTTTCGGGCCAGGTATTGAAATTCCTGTGGTTTTTTTTAGCAAGTATGCGGGGGAAATATTGTGGGGAGTAACTGCTCAGATTGTAGTAGATTTCTTATACATGATCCAAAATTCCCCCTGAGAACTTGCTCCTGATCAAGGATTTCTGATCGATCCGATCAACTGAACCGCATCGATCTCATTCCATCCAAGACCAAGCTGAGATTGATCCACTGTAATTCGTACCAAATTGGTTCGAAAATCTATTCCCTCAACTGGAATAATGAGCTGGTAAGGACAAGGACGATCCACTTGAACTGGATTCTTTTGTAATACAGTGTAGAAACCCCCAGTCTCTGAATTGAAAACCTCGACTTTTACTACCTGATCCGGATTAAAACTTTCATAGATCACTATTTCGAGAGGGAAAACTGAGCCGGAAAAAGCTATCTCCAGGGTAGCGATCGAATCGCTGGCAGCGGAAGCCCAGGCGAATTGATAATCTCCACATCCTGGGGCATCTGGCTTTCCTACTGCCTGCTCTGCTCCCCATTCTGGACTGGCAAACTCGGAATTAGCTTCGGCACTAATACCCCACTGATATAACACACCAGTTGCAGGATAACGCTCTGCCGCAATTTGAGTTGGGTCGAGGGTGGAAGTTGGTACAACAATTTCAGTTGGAGAAGGCTTATTATCAACCGCCGTTGGCCTGCAGCCTGTGACGAGTACAACCATGATAAGCAACACCAACAGCACAATTCTTTTCATGGAATCTATCATACTCTATTTAACTAAAAAACCATCCCGACTGGATAGTTCCTGCCGGGATGGTTGATCGTTACTAAAAACTAGTTTACTCTTCTTCGACTTCCCCTTCTTCTTCGCCTTCCGCTGCTTCCAGCAGCTCAGCGTCAGTGAGTTCCTCAAAGAGTTCTGCGCCTTCTTCAACCTCATCTACGATTTCATCCATCAAGGTTGGGGAGGTTGCTACAATCACTATTCCATCCGGATCATCCAGGATTGTGACATCACCTGAGATCACCAAATCTTTCACCAGGATATTGTCACCAATTTCCCTGATTTCTGAGACATCTACCGAGATCGTATCCGGCAAATCTTTTGCTTTTGCTTCAATCTGCAGTTGATCCATACTTACGATCAGTAAGGCTTCAAATTCCTCTATAACTGGTGCCACACCGATCATAACTACAGGCAATGAGGTGGTGATGGTTTCTTCCAACGACACAGCCTGGAAATCCATGTGCAGCAGATCACGCACAATCACTTCTCGCTGAATTTCCCGGACCAGGGTTAAATATTCCTCTTTGCCAAGTTTAATACTGATCAAAGTATTGGCACCAACTTTTTTCAGAATCTTAACAACCTCTTTGGTGTCCAAGGTGATCGGCATGGGTTCAATCTCTTGCCCATAAATAACTGCCGGAAGTTTTCCATCTCGGCGAAGAGCTTTTACTTGCTTGCCAATAACTTCTCTTTTTTCTGCATCCAAAAAAAACTTTTCCATTATTTCCGTCCTCGAAGCGCCTCTCACCCCCCAAACCGGGCAGTTACCTTCGCTTCTATAGAATGATAATTATTAGCTAAAGTTTCTCATCTACCGCTGCGGTCTACAAAAAAAGACCGCCACATACCAGTGACGATGATTTTTTTAGCCGGGGAGATTGTAACTTGCCGCCTTAATTTCGTCAATAGCTGGCAGTCCTATCGGGATACTTCAGGCTAATCCTTTATCTGCTAATTTGGCGTATATCTTGCATGCTAATCTTTAGAACAAACATTATTAAGGATGGAAATCAACCATCCAACTTCAATTAGTAATCGGCATGCAACTTGCACTAATAAGAAGAAATCAGTAAAAAGGAGTTTTTACAATGACTATGACCGTTTTTGATATTGCCCGCGTTTTATCTGCCATGGCCTCAGGTTTATTTCTGATCGGATTGATCACCTTTGCAATCGGTGTTTCGAT
>CAZOUN010000018.1:18248-35502 GCA_964582965.1 uncultured Anaerolineales bacterium
GATCCTGATTATCCGCTCCATTGGCAGGGATACCAGAGCCATCAGCAAAACGATCATCCATATCACCCAAAAAGGTATAGCGGATGATTTTTCCGGCATGATGGATAACGCCTCAAGTTTGATGGCAGCGACCACTAATCTGATCCAGACCACCAAGGGCATCGGGGTTTTCCTGATCATCAGTGGATCACTCTTTATGATCTTTGGTATCGTACTCACACTCTATATCGGCATCAACTAACGGATCTGCAATGGAACAACAGGAACTTCAACGACTCAAAACACTTAAAAGTATTTTTCCTGAAGACTCATGGTCCTGGGCGATTACAGCTTTAAGGCGCAATCCTGCCATTTGGGCTGAATTCGACAGTACAGAATTTTCGCAGATTCTTACCCAGGAGATCGGAGTTGAACCTCAGGAATGGACACCGGGGCGGATTTCCGCAGTGCTATTCGCCAGGGAATCCGAAGAAGAGATCCCATATCCGGTTGATTCCTTCGATGGCCTTTCGGCTGAGATCAAGGGAATTGTCCATCAAACCTATCAGGATTTTGAAGAGAAAGAGGAAGAAACACCTGACCTGATCAACGGATTTTTGCTGGCACTGGCCCTCTTAGGAGAAAAACGGGCCGGTAAAAGTTGGTCTGAGATTCTTAGCCAATATAAGGAAAAGATTAATTGGGAGACTCCTCTAGTTATCCTATTTAACTTGGTTAAGGAACCCGAAGAATATTTGCGCCTCCTCGATCCCGAATTAGCCCTGCAAATTCTTCTCTCAAATCCCTCAACCCCTAAAAAACTAGTTGCTATCCTGGTCGAGGTTGTGGCCTATCTTGACATTGGCGATCTCGAAAAATGGTTCAAAGTGATCCAAAAAGAAGTTCCTAACCTGGTTGCACGGGTTGCTCAATCCCTCTTATCCTCCCTTGATATTACTAACGGCAGCATTCAGGAAATCTTGATCCTCTCCTTCTTAAATCAGCTGGCGGGGCATGATGAAAAAGCTTTAATACTCTTAGAAAAAGCAGCGGAACAAAATCAAAAATTACAAGGAAAAGTCACTGCAAATCTGACCAAGGTCAAATCCCACCTCGATGAATCTCGGGTGAGCGATCAGGCCTGGAAGGACCTGAAAGGATCCCTCAGCAAAGAGGACATATCAGAAGAAAATCTCTCTGAAGTGGCCGATATCATTAATTCATTATTGGAAAATAAACAATATGCAGCAATCGGGGACCTGATTGAAAAACTTCCCGAACCGCTGCCGGAACATCCCGAACTTTTGATTGCCCTATCCCAATATGCTCTGGAACAGGGTCAATCCAACCGGGCTAAACAATTGGCCCTTCAAGCTCTTAATCTGTCCCTGGAAAAACCCCAGGAGAAACTCAGTTCAGTACTGCTCAAAGCGGGTTTGTTCCGTGAAAGCGCCCAGACAGCCCAGGACTATCTTGCGAAATATCCAAATCACCTGGTTTCCCACTTGAATTATATCGAAGCCTTGAGATCACAGGGAAATTACAGTGATGCGGCCAAGGCAGCTCAGATTCTGACCGTTCTATATCCTCAAGATCTGGTATTACAAAGAAAATTGGCAGAATACCTGGAAGAAGCAGACGTTTGGCAGGAAGCTCTGGAAGTTCGAGCCTCTATCCTCACCAAACAGCAAACAGCCATCGAAGAGGAATCCACGCTAAATACTTCCTTGCCCCTGCAGGACTTGATCTCGTTCGCAAACTGCGCTTTTTCAGCAAAACAATATCGCCGAACAGTATCAGCCTGCAACCAGATCCTGGCCCAGGACCAGGAAAACAGTCCTGCCCTGTCATTAAAAGGAAAGGCTCTCTGCAACTTGGAACAACATGAAGAAGGATTCGCTCATTTGAATCGAGCTGTAGAGCTCACCCCTGATGCAGAAATTTCCTGGCTTACCCTAGCCGAATGCCAGAAAGGTTCTGACCCGGTCAATCAAGTCCAACAAACCCTGAACTCTGGATTAACTTCTGCCAGTACACAAGCAAAGATCTATTTTCAGTTAGGGAAGATCGAATCGGAAGTAAATAATCATTCCAAGGCACTGGAACAGTACCAAAAAGCATTCACAGCTGCCGAATCAGAAGACATTGATCAGAGAGCATCCTATGATATCCAATTAGGAATCAGCAGCTCTTATTATTCCCTCGGGCATCACGATCAAGCACTAACCTATCTTAAAGGGATCAACGATCGTTTTCCAGCCAATTTCGAAGCCAATTTATTGTACGGGAAACTTCTGCTGGAAACAAAGAATCCCCATTCAGCACTGCCCTATTTGATCCAGGTTGTTGACCAGGATCCTGACAGCGCGGACGCATTCCTATCTTATGCAGATTCCCTTCTACAGGTCGGCAGGGATCCCCAGGCTGCTACAGCAGCTCTTGGAAAAGCACTGTCTCTCGAACCCGAAAACGAAATTGCCCTGGTGTTATTGGGAGATGCCCAAACTGCCAGCGGTGATTATAAAAAATCTATTGTCTCTTTTCAGAAAGCCAGAGAAAGCCACCTGATGACTGATCCCAGCTGGTCACCAAGGATCAGTGCAGGGTTAGGTATGGCAGCCCTGAAATTAGGAGAAACAGAAACTGCTATAGCAGCTCTTAAAGATGGCCATGACCGCTATCCTTCAGATCTCAGCTTGACCCACAATCTGGCAAAGGCCTATCAGGCTGCCAATTTATCAGCCAACGCACTTGAAACAGCCAAAGAAGCAGCAGAAATTGCTCCTCAGGATCCCGAAAATCTCTCCTGGGTAGCTTCATTTACATTGGAACTAGGCTCTCCTGAACAAGGAATCGCCTCATTAAAGAAATTGATCCGAATTAATCCTGATGATCCCAGAGCATACATCTTGCTCGGGAAAGCCCAGTCTTCGGCAGGGAACCAAGATGAAGCTGGAAAAGCGTTTATCATGTTATCAAATTTTGATGATATTCAGCCGGAAGATTTGCTTCTCGCTGGCGATTCGCTGATCAGTTTAGGAAAACTTGAAGCTGGAATGAATTGCCTGAATAAGGCAATCAGCATCTGTGAAGCCAATCCAACGCCCTCACCCTTGCTGCCGAAGATTTGGTCCAGACAGGCAGCGGGTTATGCAGTACTTGATGACCACCAGAAAGCCCTTGAATTATTAGACCAGGCCATCACTGCAGATCTTGACGAACCTGAATGGCGCATCCAAAAAGCGGACCTGCTCATCCTCAGTGATCGGTACCAAGCGGCCATTGCCAGCCTCGCCAATGCCCTTGATCTTTCTCCTGGCCAGCCTGCCCTCCACAAAAAGATGGCCAAGGTCCAAAGGCAGATCGGCGCATCAGAAGAAGCTTTTTACCATGCCCAGGAAGCGCTTTCCGAGTATCAGGATAAAGGCAGTTCCATCGAAGAGGTCGAACCTGCCCTGGCGCTGGCTGCAGATTTGGCTTGTGGGACGCTCCGGACAGAAACAGCATTAGAGCTATTAGCCAATCTAACAGCTGAATCAATTCCCCAGGGTGAGAAACTATCTGAGGACAAGATCAACAGTCTCTGCCTGGCAGCAGAATTATCCCTAGATCAATCCCAGGAAGTGAAAGCCGCTGAGATCAGCAACATGTTGGTTTCTCAGCATGCAGAACATCACAGAGTAAACGCTCTTCAAGCCCGGATCTTGAACCGGCAAGGAATTCTGAATGAATCTCGAACTCAATATGATGCCGCTGTAACAAGTTGGAAGAACACGCCGGCGGACGATCGGTCATACAGTACCGGGATGGAAATCGCATTGGGTAAAACTGCTCTTGAGATCCAGCGTTGGGATGACGCAGCGGCTCATCTCCAGCACGCAGTTGATCTTTCCCCTCTAGAAAAAAGAGCTCTCTTTGAATTGGCCAGCGGTTATATCCTCCTGGCTGAAAATCGACGCTTTTTTGAGAATTTCAAAGTCATCCACAATGCTCCCAGCCAAATCTCAATTTCCTCTGATGTTTATCAGAGTTTCCTGAGCTGCTTGAAAGCGCTGAGGGAACTTGAAGTGGAAGGATCTATCATCAAAAACTTAGAAACCCGGGGAAATGCGGTATTTGCTCCAACCCAGGAATCAGCCGAAGCTCTCCAGCCCCTGGCTGAAACCACCTCAGAAAAAGCAGCCTTGATCGCAGCCTACCGCCACAGTCGACAAAAGGTTTTTGCATCACAGATAGCTTTGGACAACATCAATGGACTTGGTGAAGATCCAGTTTTGGATGCTCAGATCGCCCTGGCCCTGATCAAAAGCAAACCCAACCAGGCCTATAAAGCTGCGGCCTCCGCTCTGGAAGGGGCCAAAAGGACCCTCCAGACCCAAATTCCTCTTTATTTTGTATTGCAAGCGCTGACAGCCAAAGCGATTAATGACTTGCTGACAGCAGAAGAATCGATGGAAAAAGCCCTCCAGATATGGAATTCAGAACCCCGGTGGTATGCAATGGCGGCGGAAATGGCTGTCGACTACGAGAAAAGAGTTGCGTATTATCAACAAGCAATTGAACTCGAGCCAGAATATGTCGGTCACTACCTCGCCCTCGGCAAACAGCAGCTGACCGCAAAGCAAGGAGTAACTGCAGTGAAATCGATAGATACTGCCCTCTCCCTGAACCCCGAATATGTGGACAGCTGGATCCAGCGAGCCCTCGCAAAACGCGCTTTACACCGGATGCCAGAAGCATTGGCCAGCATCAACGAGGCACTCACCCTGGCACCAGAACATAAAGAAGCCAGAAAAACTGCCGCATTACTTACCTTCGAAAATGGCAACTACCGGGAATCAGAAAGACATCTGGTAACCCTGATGGGACAGGAACCTCATGATACTGAATTATTGGCCCTCTTTGCCAGGACCTTGACTGCCCAAAAACAGAGCGAAGAAGCAATGCGGGTGATCGACAAGGCAATTTCTCTAGATGAGGATTCCCTCGAGTTGAAACTGCAGCGCGCATCAATGATCAAGCAGATCGAAGGCCCACAGGCAGCAATTGACGAATTGAGAATAATCGGCAGCCACTATCCAGATCAATATCCATTAGTAGTTGAGCTGGTAGCAACTTTGGCAGAAGCTGGTGAAATGGACCAGGCTATCAAAACTGCTCTGGAAATTCTCCAAAACGATGAGATAGGCCATACCAAAGAGCAAAAAGCCCATTTATACCTGACCACAGGCCGCTTACTGCGAAATACCGGTCAATTGGATCAAGCTGTTCACCATCTCTATAAAGCAAAGAAGTTAATCGAGCCGAACTATGAGGCTGTTTTGGAATTGGGACGTGTGCACCATGACCGCCGACAATACAACCTTGCCCTTGAACAGATCCAAAAAGCAATTGATATTGAACCAGAAGAAGCTGAAGGTTATTACCAGGCTGGAAAAGTTCTAAAAGATCTGAAACGTTACAACCAGGCAGAAAAAATGCTCCGAAATGCGTCAAAACTGGCTCCAAATGATTTGAAGATCCACCGTCAGCTCGGAGTCCTGGTTACTTTGAACCTGGTTCATGGAGAAAAACGTCAGCAAGTTATGGTGTGATGGACTGATTGAGAATTCAAAATCTATTACACATAATTCAAACCATATTGGAATTTGAGATTATGAAGAAAACTCCTCTATCTCCCCCTCGTCAGGGACAGCCCTGGCAGCGAGACCAATTGATCGAAATCCTCAGTGTTGCTGCGGCTGTGAATGATTACAGCTTCATCAGAAAAACCGCATTGGCCTGGTTGGCAATTTATCCTGGCGACTTGCCGGTGCAGTTGATCCACGCCCGGTCAGCCGCAAAAACCACCAAGAATAATCCGGCTCCAGCCCTTCTTGATGGTATCTGCCAGACCGATCCTATTTACACGGAGGCACAGCAAGCCCGCTTCGAGATCAACGATCCTGAGGCGATGAAAGAGGAAATTATTGGCGAATTATTTGCCCTAGCCCCTAACCAGCGGATCTTTCGTGATCCAGAAATAAAGAAAAGTATCCCAGATTGGGCTCGGCCTTTAGCAAAAGTTCGGGCAAGTATTATAAAAAGAGACCTAAAATCCGCCGGAAAGAACCTGCCGACATTACTGGGATTAAATCCTAACTCTGCCTTGGCAGCTGCCACACATCTTGAGCTTCTGGTCCTTGATCCGGAAACCCCTGATCTAGCCCTGCGGCAGCTGGCAGAACATTATCAAAATAAATACCCTGATGCGCTTATACCGCTGCTGGTTCTGGCAGATTCCTTGATCAAAGGTGGACAATCTGACAAAGGTGTTGGATTGATCCATAAAGCTGCCTCACTTGATCTTACTGGTCAGGTAGCGCACAGGCTTTGGGGTGAAGATCATGCCTACAAAAACTTGTGGCCAGATAGCTTAAGCACTTACCTGGAAATCCAAGTTCCGGCTGCTGTCAACGGTGCCCTGGGCTGGAACCAACTACCTTCCGGGTCAGCTGTTGATAAAGGTGATATCGCGAATGAATTTCACGATTTCAGTGAGACCAGGGAATCCAAAGGATTTCCCACTCCGGAAACGTTGCTCAATATTGATGATGATTTGGAATTTGCTAGCCAAAAGAAAGCCAAACGGACAGGCGGAAAATTCCCCATGTACGTTGTTTTTTCAACCCGGAAAGGGTTGGAGAAAAAGTATGGTCCTGAAACTTCCACTATTATCATCAGTGAAATGAGAAAAACCACATACGCTGTTCGATTAAAACCCGGTTGGGGAGCCATCATGATGCTGGCAGATGACCCCTCCAGTATGGCCAATTTCGGACTTAAACCCACCCTTTCAGACGATCCCTGGGCCTTAAAACTAGCTCTGGCAGATACAGATCGGGTGCTTAATGAAAAAGGGTTGATGATAGGCGCCTTGCTAATTGTGGGTGGGCCCGACGTGGTCCCTTTCCACAAATTGCCAAATCCGGTAGCAGATGTTGATGCCGAAGTTCCATCAGATAACCCCTACGGGACTATAGATGAAAATTACTTCATTCCCGAATGGCCGGTTGGCCGGCTTCCCGGTGGCGCAGATAACGATCCCGGATTATTGCTAGACATGCTTCGCCATATCTCTGAGCATCACATGGGCAAGAACCAGGATAAAGGAAGCCTCTGGGAACGTTTCCTGGAATGGCTGGTTTCCCTATTCAAAGGATCAGCACAACATAATCAGAGTTTTGGCTATGTAGCCGAAGCCTGGAAATCCGCTTCTCTTGATGTGTTCAAAACCATCCAAGAGCGCGGCGACCTGGTCACCTCCCCCCCTTATAGTAAAGATACTGAGATACCTGTTCCCGTCACTCGCTACGGTTACTTCAACTTGCATGGTGTAGAGGATTCACCAGATTGGTTTGGTCAAAAAGATTTTACTAACGGAAGCACGGGGCCAGATTATCCTGTTGCCCTTCGCCCCCTGGATATCAACGCTTTTGATGATGCACCATTATTCGTGTTCTCAGAAGCTTGCTATGGAGCTCATCTGAAGGGCCGTGAAATCGAGGACTCGATCTCATTGAAATACCTTTCCCGTGGATCCCATGCTGTAGTAGGTTCCTCAGTAACTGCTTATGGTTCCGTTTCAGCTCCACTGATTGCAGCTGATCTTCTGGCAGAGAATTTCTGGAAATTCATAGATCAGGGCCTTTCTAGCGGTATCTCCTTGCAAAAAGCCAAAATCGAGCTGGCTCGTGAGATGAACTCTCGCCAGGGCTATCTTGATGGCGAGGACCAAAAAACCCTGATATCTTTCCTGCACTTTGGTGATCCATTGGCCAGTCCTTCAACAGCAGAAAGAAAACAGGCTAAAGCTCCAGAGGTCGAATCCCGACATAAGCCAGCTGAGGTGAAAACAGTTTGTGACCGCTCCAATCTCACTACCGATATACCCTCTGCCACCCTGATGCATGTCAAGCATGTTGTCAAAAGATACCTGCCTGGTATGGAAGATGCAGAAATGGTGCTCAGCACCGAAAAGAAGGTATGCAGTGGAGATGGGCATGACTGTGCCACAGCTCATTTTGGCAGCAAAGTACACGAGGAAACCCTGGGTCAACGCCACGTAGTGACCTTGAGCAAAAAGTTTGAGATCCCACAGAATAGCGGAAAGATCACCCATCGTCATTACGCCCGGGTGACCTTCGACAAAGCCGGGAAGATGGTGAAACTGGCCGTTTCCCGCTGATCATAAAAAAAAGGATACAGTTTCCTCATAGGAAATCGTATCCTTTTTCGTTTTAATAATTTATTCTATATCTTATTTCTGCAGTTTTTCTAGCAGTTTCCAATCTTCAGCCGCAGCCAGGCGAGCCTGTTTTTGCCAAAAGGCGGCACCCGTGCTGGGGAGATTATTCTTTTTTAGGATCCTTTCCAATTTTTCCAGTTCCATCAAACCCAACTGCTCAAAGGAATAAACCCTGGCTTGATAGAGGACATCTGCACTTTTGGGGCCAATGCCTTTTAACTTCCGGAAATCATCTTTCCTGACCTCAAGGCGTTTGTATTCTGATCGAGGTACCTCTATAATGACTGCTGATGTCCGTTCATTACAAGGGATAAAGAACCAGCGCAGGAACCACCAGGCCATCAGGCCGATCGGTACTCCGATCAAGGTGAACCAGAACCACCTCGGAATTAATCTCCCATTCTTTCCAGAAAGAATAAACACCTCATCCTCCACCATGAATTACTTAATTGCTTAGTCTTATTTCATTATACATTACCTGCAGACCAGAACACCTCCCTATCCATCTTCCCCAATCATAATAAACAGCGGTTTCATAGCAAACTTTTTATAATGAGGCCGTAGGCGTTCAATGTTGTAAAAACGGTCAACATTAACCACTTTACTTTTCCCTAATAGAACCTCAATAGGCATATTGTCATATCTGCCGTTTTTAAGGACGACCAATCGTCCATGCACACCCTGCAGGATCAGATCCAGGGCCAGATTCCCGTAAGCCATAGGTACGATCGAATCAATGGCATCCGGACTACCCCCGCGGACCAGGTATGCTAACTTCTGATTGACGACATTGATCTTCTTACCATTATTATATTTAGCTGAGCGATTTTTCAATTCTACGGATACCAGATCGCCGATGCCACCCAATTTTTTATGGCCATACGCATCCACGATGGAATCCTTATAGATCATCTCGCCACTGGTAAACATGGCACCTTCTGAGACCAGGACAATTGAGTAGCGGCTGGGATTATTAAAACGGTCCTCTGCCAGCAATTCTGTTAACCTTTCAATATCGAATCTATATTCCGGGATCACACAGCGATTCGCCGCGCCGGCCATCGTGGGAAGCATAGCGGTAAACCCTGCATAGCGTCCAAAAACCTCAAGCACCAGGAAACGCTCATGGGAGCCAGCCGTTGTGCGTAAATTATTAACGATCTCGATCGTCCGTGTAACAGCTGTGCTGAAACCAATGCAATAATCCGTACCTGGAACATCGTTATCCATCGTTTTGGGAATACCGACAATGTTCACACCCTTTCTGTAAAGTTCTACTGCATAACTGAGTGTGTCATCGCCGCCAATAGGGATCAAATAATCAACACCCAGCCATTCCAAGTTCTTGATTACTTCTGGCGTAAGATCGTTCACCTCTTCAATGTATTCATCCTTCAAATGTAAAGGAACTGAATCTTTGGGGACATTACTGGGACGGGTCCGGGAAGTGTGCAAAAAGGTACCGCCAGTCCGGCCCATTTTGTTAACACGTTCTTCCGTCAAAATTTCAAAATTGAACTGATTATCCGCTTTTTTATCGCGGATCAGCTCCATAATTCCTGCCCAGCCCCGTCTTAAACCAATCACCTGATAGCCTTCCCTCAGGGCACGAATAGTCACTGCCCGGATTGCCGGGTTCAGACCTGGAACGTCACCACCGCCAGTCAGGATGCCAATTACACCTTTTTTTCTTTTTACTACAGCCATCGTCCTTCCTCCAACTTTTTAAACCTCAAATTTTTGCACCAATCATTATAGACGAGAATATGTTTTTGTGAAGAATAAAAGCGATTAAATAAATCTCCCGGAGGTTATTAACTGCTCCGGGAAGTAGTCTAACCACTGGAAGAAAACAAGAACTACTTAACTACCTGCCCCATTTGAGAGACATCATAACCAGGGCGTTCGGATACAGCTTTTCTGAATGTTTGATCCTCCAATAATTCCAGCAGAGGAGCCAATAAGTCAGATTGGGCATATTCCTCCGGAATTAACAGGTCATATCGTTCGGAAAAAAGGGGCAGAAAATCAAGATTCAAGGCGTAAGAAGCAGCTTCAATACCCAGAGCACAATCTGCCCTGCCAGAAGCTACCACAGCTGCCGCTCCCAGGTGTGTATATTCTTCATGGCTATAACCATTGACACTCTCTGATGATATTCCTAGCTCCCCCAAATGGTAATCGAGCAGTAAACGTGTCCCTGCGCCATACTGTCGGTTGACAAAACTGAGGTCCTGCCGGTTTAGATCTTCAAGTCCCTGAATACTTTTTGGATTTCCTTTGGCCATGAATAATCCCTGGGTGCGCCCTACTAATGTGACTACACGCAAAGGTATCTCGGGGATATGCTGCTTGATATAAGTTAAATTATATTCTCCACTATCGGGATCCAGTAAATGAGATCCAGCCAGATGGGTTTCTCCTTTCTTCAAAGCCATGATACCGCCCATGCTGCCAACATTCACTGAGGTCAATCGTCGTTGGTGAACTGAGAGGAATTGGGCTAGCAGATCCAGGGTCAAATCATGGGATCCGATCGCAAATATGGTTTTTTCAAGTTGATCACGAGAACGGTATAAACGCACCTTAACAGGATCGCCAGCCTGCAGCCCCTGAACGCCCCGCGGGATGACCACCAATCCATCTGCTCGCACCAGGGATGTGATTACTCCCGAACCCCGGGATAGCGGCGCTGCCAGGGCTTTCTCACCAAGGTAGCCGACTGCCACTCGTAAAAATTCATCATCCCCTGCGGAAGAGTTGACTTTACGTGTAATTGAGGCTGTTAGTTCTTCAGGTTGTGCCCTAGCCCGGCCCAACCACTTTGCCAATAAGGGTTCCACAAATATTTCTGCCGTCAAAGCTGCAGAAACAGGATAACCTGGTACTCCCACTATAGGAGTATCCGTGTCTTCGCCTTTGACCATCCCCAATATCACAGGATGGCCTGGACGGACGGCCACACCATGCACCAGCAGTTCTCCGCATTCCTCTACGATCCGAGCCGAATAATCCTCAGAGCCTGCCGAGGAGCCTGCCACAAGCAATACCAGGTCATGATCCTTGGCCGCTTTTTCAACTTCTGATTTGATCCGTTGATAGTCATCTGGCGTGTTCTCGAATCGGGTCGCTTGTCCCCCCCATTCTTTGACCTGCGCAGCCAAAACTATCGAATTATATTCAATGATATCGCCAGCTTGAAGTGGGTCTCCCGGGTATACAAGCTCGGTTCCGGTTGGGATTACCGCGACTCGGGGTCTGCGGGCCACTTCCAATGTGTCATAACCAGCCCCTGCCGCCGCCCCCAGATCTACAGGTTTGAGTTTATGCCCATGGGGTAAAACCAGCTGGGTGGCAACCATATCTTCACCCATTTCACGCACATGGGCCCAGGGCGAGACAGCTGCCCTGATCTGGATCGCATTGGGTTGCCGAGGGTCGCTAGCGGTTTCTCCATGTGCTCCTACAGGTTCGACATTTTCAATAGGGATAACTGCATCAGCCCATTCGGGTAATGGGTCACCGGTATCCAGGTAAAATGTATCATCCCCGTAGTTAAGTGTGATTGGAGCTGTTTCCAAAGCGCCGTGTGTTTGTCCCGATTTAACGGCAAACCCATCCATAGCTGAAGCGTGATAATGGGGAGAGCTGATCTTCGCCCAGAGTGTTTCTGCGAGTATTCGTCCAACAAGATTCTCATCAAGGGATAAGCGGTCAATCCCCAGTATCCTCCCTAAACCGGCAGCCTTAATTTTCTCTTCTAATCGATTCCTGGCTTCTTTCAGGGGTATATCATCCAGATAGATTTTAGACATTAATCAACCTCAATCTTACTCATTAGGAAGTGTGCGGGCGTGAAACTGGATATCATCCGCCTCTTCAAAGCTCCCCAATTCCCTGGCATGCTCAGCAGCCCGGGTATAGAATTCCTGAGCCTTATCGAAGACTCTGGCTTTTTCGAAATGATGAGCCACGCTGATGCTCCTCTCGGATCCAACTCGATCAGCCAACCAGGTCGCAACCGCATGATGACAAGCTTCTTTTAGATCGTCTGGCAAGCGATAATAGGCAACTTCCCGCAGAAGGGAATGCTTAAAAATATATTCTCGATCACCCGAAAATGAGCTTCCCACTCGTAAAAATGCCAACTCTTTTTCCATCAATTCATCAAGTGATTTTTGAACTTTACCCACAAGATTGTGACTGGAGACATCTAAAACCTGGGTAACACCCGGCGCGCCACGATAGGCTGCCAGAACCGAACCTTTCCAGAACACCCTGCCAGATACAGCTGCAAAATAGGCTGTAGCTCGCCCCTCTAATGACAGCGAGTCCAGGCGTGACTGCAGTAGTGCCTCCAATGTTTCTGGAAGTTTATTAACGCTGGCCTCACTAAACTCTCCGGTCGCGAGCACATTCTTGACCATCTCTTCCAGATAATAGGGATTTCCCTGGGCTTTCTTCGCCAGGGCGATCAGAACTTTTTCTCCAACTTTCTTCAACACGGGATAGGCTTCCCGTACAAGGTCAGCAGAAATTGGCAATGGCGCTAATTCGATCCGATCTGCGTTCAGGAATTCCATGCCATCTCCTTCTACAAATTTTTCTCTGGCTGTGGTCAGCATCAAGAGCGGCAATTCCCCCCTGTTTGTTTCCCATAGATGTTTCAATAATTTCAGACTGCCAGGATCCGCCCACTGCAAGTCATCCAGGATCAATACCACCGATCCTCTTTGAGAAGCTCTCACCAGCAATTCTCCCACCAACTCAATTGCTCGCTCTACTCGTTTTTGTGGTTTATTTTTATATGGATCCAGATAGCGGCTTTTCTCCCAATTCACACCAATTAAGCTTCCCAGGAAGTGAGCGACCTCCACTGCCGTTACTTCACCAAGAGCCCGGCCCCACAAGGTCAAGACGCCGTCAATCGTTTTTTTCTGAGAAACTTCCTGAGGATCATCTTCATTGATCTCAAAACGATTGGACCATAGTTCCTTCCAGAGATAATACGGTACCCGGGAGGTTTGTTCCAGAGCCCGGCTCGACATCACGGTCAAGAGCGGGTTTTCAGTTTCAAGATGTCCAGCAAATTCAAACAGCAAACGTGATTTACCAACCCCCACGGTACCAGTAACGAGCGACAGGTGAGGTGAATTTGTTTCCTGGGTACGCAAGAAAATGTCGGCTAAACGATCCATCTCTTCAGTACGTCCAACAAGGTTGGTTTCCAGGCCGCCCTTGCTGCGGTAGCGAAGCTTTGTTGGCTGGGGATGCTCCTCCATGATCTGAAAGATGTTCACCAGCGCTTGGGTATCCGCCAGCTCTATCGGGGCCAGTCGTTTGACCTGGAATGCTCCCCGGATATCCTGGAATGTGGCCTCGCTTACGATCAAATCACCCGACTGGCCGGCTTCTTCCATACGTTTGGCAATCTTTACTGTATCGCCCATGACTGTAAAATCACCACGGGCTCCAATATTTCCGGTCAGGGCCAATCCAGTATGGATCCCCATTTTCAAACGAAGGGATTTAGCTGCCGGATGAACGGCAGATTCTTGATAACGAGTCAGGCCGTCCATCAATGCCAGTCCAGCAAATACTGCTTTTTCAGTATCATCTTCTTGAGATTCAGGCGCTCCCCAGATCACCATTAGAGAATCACCGAGTTGGTTTACGATCAAACCTCCATGTTCCTTGATAATCTGATTGAACTCACCCCACAAATTTTCTGTTACCGTACTGATATTCTCCGGCAGCAGTTGATCTGCCAGGGCAGAAAAACCTATAATATTTACAAATAATACGCTAACTAACAAGCGTTCATCATGTGTCTTCGAACTATTTTCCAAGATCATCCATTCTCCTCAAACATCAGTACTGCCTATTCTACCAAGATTCAACTGATAACATCACTAACAAATTTTATAACTCTGCTATTTTAAAGCCCTGGTTGAAATAACAATTTTGATATGCTATTATCAACTTACCACCCCACAACTTCGTCAACATAAGAACATCCTCTCTATTTTTCTCTCTTCCGGTCAACATTGCCAGGCAGATCCGGCATTGTTTTGTATTAGTTTTTTTCAGATCCGCATATTTATTCACTGGAGTAAAAATGGAATCAAAGACTAATTCTCGATTTGCTTCTCAAATCCGCTCTTATCTGCTTCCCACATTGGCCGTCACTTTTGGCCTGCAATTTTTAAGATCCTTTATCCCGGGATTAGCCTGGTATCTGCGCGACACTGTCGCTGTGGGAACCCTAAGCTTAATCCCTTATGCTTTTGGTACTTTTGGCCTTGGATTTCTAGCTCCTTTGCTCCGCCGGGTCACCGGGAATAAAGCAGCTTTGTGGATCACAACAGGTGGGTTAGCTCTTGTACGAATTGCAGAGCAAATTTGCGTCAACCCGGGAATCGATCTCTGGTTCAATATCGCCGGGATCGGGTTGTTCCTGAATTTTTTAGTGATTTTCATTGGCTGCACCAGAGAATCCGATCCAAATCCTTCAACGCGTTGGGCCTACGGGTTGATTTTGGGTTTCGCCCTCGATACTGGATTGAGGGGAATTTTCGGACCTCGTGACCTCAGCACAGTTTCCGGTTTCTTCCCATTGGCTATTATCGTGTTCTTGGCTGCTTCATTATTTTGGTCACTGACCAAAGAACCAATACCCAAACCGGAGTTAATGTGCGATGCAAGCGGAAAGAACAGCCTGGGGTTACTCGCCATCGGTTCTTACATGGTTCTTCAGCTGCTGTATTTCCAAAGTTCAGGTTGGGTGGAAGAAGTTGCCGGCGTGGATTTTCCGTTAGGATTCATCATCGTCATGCTGGGGTATCTCGTTGCAGCCCGGGGATTGGGATTGGGATATGCTCACCCCCGCCTACTGCATCCATTATTGGCAATTGGATTTGGGGTCCTGCTTGTTTTCACATTATTCAACGCCAATCAGGTAGCTGGTTTTGCAATTTTAACCGTGCTGTTAAGCCAATTCTTCCTGGGCTGGGGTTTGGCTGGGATTGGAATGAACAACGATCTTGGAACGAAGCGGGGAATATGGCGAACAACACTTGCAGTCACTGGAGGCATGGTACTATTTTTAGCTTTGTCCTTTGCCTATTACCTGGCGCTGGATATAACACTGCCCATTCCGCGGGATAGTTTTCCCGCCATCGCAGCCGGAATCCTCGGCATCCTGATCACCATTGGTACGGTCAAGAACCGGGGTCGATCGGCTGCAACCTGGGATCATTCCGGCACTACTGTCGCCGGCATCCTGGTCTTAATCCCGCTGGTTTGCTGGACCTTATGGAGAACCCCTCCGGTTCCCTCCCAGCCAGATGGTTTTCCTGTCAAGGTAATGACCTATAACATCCATTCCGGATATAACGTGGAAGGGGGTCAGGATTTTGAAGCCATCGCCCAGGTAATCGAAGGATCCGGAGCCGATATCATCGGACTCCAGGAAGTATCCAGAGGACGGCTTATGGACGGCGCAGTGGACATGACGACCTGGTTATCCAGGCGACTGGGAATGGAGGTATTGTTCCTGGGAACAGGTGAACCAACCTGGGGCAATGCCTTGCTCTCCAGGTATCCGATCATCAAATCGGGGGAAGGCGACCTGCCAGATGAGGGATCGCTCATCAAACGAGGATACCTGTGGGCAGCCATAGATATTGGAGAGGATGAACCTTTATTAGTGATCGTGACCCACCTGCACCATGTAGTCGCAGACAATCAGATCCGCCAGGTCCAGGTACCTGTAATCCTTGATTTCTGGGATGCTCAAGGTCAGACTGTTTTGATGGGCGATCTTAATGCCGAGCCGGACTCAGGGGAAATGGGGTTGATCTCAAGGGCAGGTTTGGTCGATTCCTGGATGGAATCAGGAATTGGTGATGGTTATTCCTATTACGCCACTAATCCAGACATACGAATAGACTACCTATGGCACAGCCCCGATCTGGAGGTAGTGGAGATCGAAGTCATCCAGTCCCCTGCTTCGGATCATTTGCCGGTGCTGGTAGAGTTTGATGTGAATTATTAATGGATAACTCAAAGAAGTTCACCAAACTTCATCTAAGAACTAACTGATCCCTTGCTTAAGTTTGGTTTTTAATATTTTTAGAAATTTATTGAAAATCTTGGATAAAGATGCAGCTATTTTGATTCAAAATTGATCGAAGTCGAGTAGCATTTTCCAGCCTGGCCATCCTCAGAGCAGGTTTTCACGGAAACATTTATTTGATGGCCAATTGTGCTGGCGCTGAAAGGATTGCTTGAGATTACCCCAATATTTCCCACGGATACCTTGGCAGCATTTCCAAATTTATTACCGGACACAACTATGGTTTCAGATGTCACAGTATCTTTAAATGTCGCTGTATAGGATTGCAGAGCCACATTCCCTGTATTTCGGACATTCATGATGACAGTGGTTTCTCCTGCTGTATCCTTGTAAGTTAGAACAAAACTCATTAGAGGAGCTGGTTCCGGAGGGGGTGTAAAAACCGGGAGATCCCCCGTATTTCCGTCTGTTGTGGCATATTCCTTCCAGATCCAGCATTCAATTTCCCCACTCTCCTGATCCTGAACATACCAGAATGTATTTTCCTGATTTTTTCCAAGCAGATCCACTTCGTTCCCACTCAGGAATATGTGGATCAACGTAAAAACATCCTTGGGCCCAAGACGACAATTTGTGTTTTTTGAGATGTTGGCTGTTAACTGTTCTGGTATGGGCGTATCAGTTACCGTGGGTGACGGCGTAAGACTTGGAGTTTCCGATGGAGATACCTCTTCCGCCTGATCAGGCTGATCATCTCCACTATCAAAGTCCTCCTCGTTCTGGGATTCTTTTGTGGTTAATAACTCAGCTATAGCGGCATTCGCCTGGGCCGTTTGTTCTTTATCTTCCTCGCTCCCGGTCCAGACGATCTTAAATGGAAGGCTGCAGGCAAGGGTGAAGGAAAGCAGAAC
>CAZOUN010000019.1:0-35390 GCA_964582965.1 uncultured Anaerolineales bacterium
CCTACCTCACTTGAGGACTTCTGAGAGCTTTTCTACCTCGCTTTTATGCTCAAATATGAGCATAGCTAGGAATTGCTCTACTGCCTCACTATGAGGTTCGAGTTGGGTCCAGTACAGTGGGCGGTATTGGACTCGAATCATCTTTACGCTATCTGATTACGGACCCTCTGCTAGGTCCCAGAGTAAGACCCGACCATCAAAAGTCCCAGCTGCCAGTTTTCTCCGTCTTCCGTCTCTTTTCCCCCTATTCCATCTCATCTTATTCCATCTTTAGAGCATTTGTAGCTATAAATGTGTCGGTGAACTTATCTAAAAGATCTCCACCTTTATCTTCATAAAATCCAGCTAACAGGAATCCGGCATCCAGCTGCCCCCGGATCTGGTCTGTAAGGGAATGACCAAATTCAAAAACTGATTTTTCCTTAATATACTTCTGTTTCTGTTTGGGTGTTAACGATTCGAGATCAGAATAAGGTATGCTGTGAATCAGTTCATAACGATTTGATTTTTCTGCTTTTTTCCAATCGAACATATACATGATCGGATTGCAAAAACCAGAGAGAATTCTCCCATTTACCTTGAGCACCCGATAACTTTCTTTCCAGACAGGCAAGATATCATCGATAAAACAATTGGAAACTGGATGAATAATCAGATCAAAGGTTTGATCCACAAAGCAGCTCAGGTCCTGCATGTTTCCCTGAATAGTTTTGATATCCAGACCATATTCTTCCGCTGCTTCAGTATCTCTTTTTAACTGCTGATCAGAATTATCAAATACGGTTACATTGGCGCCAGCGGCAGCCAGGATTGGGCCTTGCTGTCCGCCTCCGGAAGCCAGGCATAGAATATCTTTCCCCACGATGTCCCCTAACCAATCTTGTGGTACGGGGATGAAAGGCGTCAATACGATTTGATACTTCCCGTTTTTAGCTTTTTCGATATCTTTCATTGTCGCAGGGATAGTCCAGACATTACCTTTCTTTACTTCTTCGTTCCAGGCCGCTCGATTATGCTCAAGTAAATTGGTCACGATTGCTCTCCATGAAGTAACTTCTGTTAGGGATCACATCCAGCGATCAGGTTCAGTCAAAATTGATGGTATTCAAAAATTCAACTCTTTTCCTTTCGATATTTTCCATATCCTCACCCACCCACATAAAATGTCCTCCGTGGGTCTCGATCAACTCATAATTATCCAGATTATTGGTGAGGTATTCAGCATTCAACCACTTAACGTCATTATCATCCCTACTGTAAAACAAGAGTGATTTTACGGCAATATTCTCAACAGGAATTCTTTCGATAGCGGTCATGAGAGTAATATCATGGTCCAATCCTGCTTTTCGAATGCTCATCGGACCGGTAACTCTCATGAGATTCAATACCCAATCCCTTCTCGCAGGATCTTTTGCGGCGAGATTAGTAAATTTATCGATCCCGTCTTTATCGAGCAATGTTTCAAGACGTAGTATGCTTTTGAAAGTCAGCTTGAAAGCCCATTTAACCATAATGATGGATAACCAGCTTAAAAGATCTTGAATTCCTTCATTCAAGTATAGTTTCATCCAAAATGAGTCTTCTGCGTTATCGGGTATATCATAGATCGTACTGATTCCCGCTTCCATGATCAGGGCTTGCGTCCTCTCGGGGTATTTATTGGCCAGGTATAGAGCCAGTGGGCCGCCGGCAGAAACTCCGATCGGAACGACTTTCTTGATATTCAATTTGTCCAATAATTCGATATATTGGTCGGCCTGCTGTTCATAGGATAGAGCCTGGAATGGTGTCTGGAGGTATCCGGGCCTTGATACTGTCAGTATAGAATATCCTTCTTCAACCAGATACTTGATAAAGTAAACCTGATCTATTCCACCCGGTCCTCCATGCATAAAAAACAGGACCGGCCCATCTCCGATCAGCCTGTAATGGATCTTTCCGGATGGAAGATCCATAATTTCTCCCTCATCCATTACCTTTGAGGCAGTTTCTTTCCAAATAATAAATCCGATCCGAATGGCGATAAAGGCCACTATTGCGCCTATTGAAATTATGATTGTTATAAACATCGGTTGTTGACTCCGCTTTTACCCCTTTTAATCTCTCTTCTTTATCCGGATGTGCCGCGGCCGGTGCCGGTGCGGTAATCAAATTCTGATCCAAAGATGCTGTGGGGTATGAAATAGACAAGTAATGTTACGATACCTGCCAGATACACCGATCGTCGGTCGCGCCGATCACCCCGGTTGAGGTACAGGGCCAGGATCCAGAATACTAATTCAATCACTACTTTATTATCTGTCCAATCAATACCAAATGGTATGCCGGACCACAAGACACCAAACGCGTACCATTGCACCAACGGGCCGAGGATGAACCCGCCGATCAGCAGGGAAATAAGTGTAGCCCAGAGGAGAGACTTGAAATTGCCATCAATCAAGGCCTCGAAGGTAGTTCGGATCGCAATGGTCATTGAGGCGAACATAGCAAAAATATGGAAAATGAGCACAGCTGTGGGGACCTCTGCCTTGTAGCGGGCGTAGATTGGTAGATTATCCGTCACCGATATTGGGCTATTATCTCCATCATCGATGTAAACCAGGTATTCGTACTTACCAGCCCGTTCTTGCAAGCTGGGCAGTTCTGCGCCTATCCCTTGAACCGACTCAGCCCGGCCTCGCCGAGAGAATTCAAAAGCCCCTGGCTCCATTGTGATTATTTCCCACTCATCGTGGGATTTAAAACGTCGGTATTCTACATAACCGGTCACTCCTGATGGCACTGGGTCGAGCAGCATGATCTTCAGATCTGTGTTGATCGTCTCACTGCGCAGGAATTTGAAATGTACAGTACCCTGGGCTGTTTCAATATCACCCTCCAGCGGGTAGGTGGGTCCGGTTTTATCCTGATAGGTGAAACAAATCAGGGTGATTACCCCAGCCAAAAACCAGAGCAATACACTTGTGAGTTTAGGTTTGCGTTCAGTAAATGATTTTATGGCCGGCATTCTTATCTCCTCAATAAGTGCATAGTATATAACAGAAGCTCCTATTAGAAAAGCGAAAGAAGTAAATAGATTCAATTTCAGTATTTCTCTGGATTTACTGCATATTCAGACTACATACAATTTTAAGCTTACTGCGCCCCTGGCGCCGTGTCTTTTGTCTTGAGCGGACCCCAAGCACAGCTGAGGGGGCGGTTGAAAGATCGGGTGGGGCGGGGGTTTACTGGCGTTTTTAATTTTTCTAAGAAGGGTTCTTTTGGTATTTCCGGAATAAAATCGTTCCCATTACAGGAAGTATTAAGTTTATAGCCAGCCCAATAACGAAATAGATATTCAAGAAAAAGTTATCAATTAGTCCTTGCTCCATTATATAGAGAATAGACCATAAACCAATTGGAATATTGATGAACAAACTCACCAGTAAACCCGGGTTGTAGAGTTTTCTGGCCTTCAGAGCTAATGCAATATGGGCAAGACCAGCAAAAAAGGAAAAATATGGAAGCCATAACCCAAAACTGTAATTGAGGGTAGATAATAGCCCGAATACAGGCAAAGCGATCCAAATCAATATAACATTGACCCAGAAAATGAAGTTTTCGTCGAGAGGTTTATCTTCTGTCACCAGGTTGAAAATCTTTGTGTTGAAGAATTTCCCAAATCCACCGGGAAAAATATATTCTTCAGTTTGATGAAGCATGTAAAGTGGTGTTTGAAGAAGGAGTATGAATACGACAAAATCATACTTACGCACAAAAACAATCAGCATCACAAATAAATAAATGGAGAGTATCGCACCTACTTTAGCCCACTCTTTTTTCAACCACAGAAAATATTCTGATACGACCATTATTTGCTCCTCGTTTTCCTAGCTTTTTGTTTCCCTTGGACTAAAATAAGAGTTTTGTGATCAATCCAAATAGCCATCTCACGGATGAGCTTTGCGAATCATGCTTTTGGGCATCTGCCCAAGATAACATGATTATACTTGTGACGCCGCGTCACAATGGTTGGGCGGAGTGTGGGCTATACGCCTGCCTGACTTTATGAATTACATCAACCAATACGTCTAAACTGTCTCTCAGAGAGATGTAATAAAGAGATTGTCAGGAATCCACCTACCAGGATAGTTGCAAGTATGCCTATTAAGGGGAGAATAGAAAATTTATTTGTCACGAAATATATTGAGGTTGGAATTCCTATGCAAATAAAACTAAGAATCAAACCAACTAACCCAAAATCTGGTGGTCGTCCCTCCATGAGCAAGACAGAATCGCTTAGTCGAAGTATATCAAAAATAGCTGAGAAAGAGATGCCTGCAACAACGAATGGAACCGAAATTACTATGATTGGGTTGATAGATAATCCGAGGCTGCTGCTTATCCACATGGTAAACAATGTGAGAAATATAGTCACAGAGACTGGGGGAACTATATCATGAAGAATAATGCGTCTTGGAGTGAGTGGCAAAGAATGAAGTAGCCACCAGTTACCGAGATCCTTCCTAAATCTTGAGGTTGTTTTCTTGGATATATTCGCCGTCCAAAAAAAGATCAAAGGGAAGAGAAAAGATCCATTCTTAAGTAATACTCCAACAATAATCATGGAAATCATCAGAAAGAGATTAGCTAACCAGGACCAGATATGCGAGATTGTAAACGAACGTAGTGACTGGACTATATTTTTCCATGTCAACATCCACGCACCGGATAGCGATGGGATCTTACTTGGAAGATGACTGGAGCCAAGTCGTTTATGGTCATTCATTTCATTAATTCGATCAAAATCACCTAGTCTGAAAGCAACCTGCTGGGCTCGAAAATGATGTGTCTCCTGTGCGGCACGGCTTAGATTTACTTTGTCTGAAATTTGCCAAAATACAGTCAGAACAATAATCATCAGTCCAATTGATAAAGAAAGACCAAGCCACCAAGAACCTTCAAGAAATGCTGAAAAGAGTGGAAATGACAGGAATTCAAGCCATGGTTGAAACGGAGTGAAAAAAGAAGGAGTCAAGATGCTGCCGATTGAAATTACGGAAAAGGAACCACCTATAATTAAAGCAAGGACACGAATCGATCGCATGAAAAAGATTCGCATGGATTCACCCCGTAAACGATACACTCCAATAATCCAAGCCACTGCATATAAGCCAAGATGTATTGGAATAATGATTCCTAGGGGTTTTAATGCTGCGATAGCTATGTGTCCAAAAGACAACATCCTTATTCCATAAGTTACATCAAGTTCAAGAAGAGCAAAACCAAAGATGGATGCAGCTAAAGATATGAATAATACTCTACTTAGCCATTCACTGAAAAACCAGGTCAATGTGATAAAGCGACGATCAGCGGGGGTTTGACAAAGAAGGTAGGCATCTTCCTTGGAGAATATGAGTGGGCTTCGAATGGTAGCCTTATAAATTAAATATAAGCACCACAATACAAATAAGAGCGTACCGATGCTAGGGACGAGACCGGCAAATGCAATACCCTGGTAAGCAAGAAAAGGGGCTATTGTGTTTGCCAACAAATCGGATATAAAAAACATGACTACTAAGATCCAGGCGCTAAAGAATCCAATTATGTAGAGCAGATAAATGTAAGTTAATGCAGAACGGTCACGGCTGTCATAACCAACCAGAGTAAGCCAGTAGCCAAAGCTGGATATGACTTGTTTGGAACGAATAGTCAAGACAGCTTGTCTATCAGACGAGTTCAAAGTGACCCCTTTCCATATGGACCGTTTGACCACTTAATCTACTTGCTAATGAAAGATCGTGAGTGGTGATAATTATGGCCGTTCCTTCGGTGCTGAGTTTAGCAAGTTTCTCACAAAGTATCGTAGTGCCTGGAGGATCAAGCGTAGAGGTGGGTTCATCCATCAGTAGAACGCTAAATGGACGAATGAGGCAGAGGATGATACCCAACTTTAAACGCATACCTCTAGATAGAGTATGGGGATACATATCCTTGGCATCAGATAGATCAAATTCACTAAGTAAGATTTCGGCTTGTTTTTCAAAATTATGTTCAACGCTATGCGCGTGCGAAATAAAACGGATATGTTCCCAGGTTGTGAGTTCTTGGTAAAAACGCGGATAATCGGGTAGATAAGAAAGTCGTCTTTTCGCAGAGCACTCTTTTTGATACAGGTTAAATCCATCAATCAAGACCGAACCAGTCGAAGGAAGCAATAAGCCGCTGAGACACTTCAGTAAAGTAGTTTTCCCAACACCATTTGAGCCTGTTATTGTAACGGTCTCCCCCTTGTTCACCTGGAACGAGGTTTCTTGTAGAGCTTGGTACGAACCGTATTTATAGGAGATCTCTTGGACTTGCAATGGAGGGTTGTTCATGAGAAAAAACCTCGAAACTCTTAGTAATAATTATTGATAAATTCTTCATGTCTGGAATCGGTAGGCGATATAACGGATGAGCTCACCTGCAGGCGGGCTTTGTTTTTACTTTCCTGCATCCCTGACCACCCACCTTAACCGGCTGTTGGGTGGAGCGGGGGTTATAGAGGGTCCTAATTATTCAAGCGTAAAGAATTCCAAAGCAATCATTTTGATCTAATTGCTTTCCAGGTAATTAGGACGAGTTATCTTGTCTATGAAAATCAAAGCATCGTAATAATCATTCAGAGGTAAATCATGATCATTCAACAAGGGTTCAAAAGAAGAATCAAAATCTTGGTCCGGGGATGATAGGGCAACATATAGATAGGGTTCACCGTATGTATATAATAGATCATCAAGGGAAATTGAGATAGTTGGAGGTCTGTATCCAATTAATCCGATTGTATAGAGTTCATCACCAAAATAATCAGCGAGATAGGAGCCCATATTGTCAATGTCTCCAAAAGGGGACACCTCGGAAATGTGAATATTGTGAGCCCAAATGATTATCTTCTTATCGGGATAGAGTTCTTCGGCGAGAAACTCCACATTGATCGCCATAGACTGGTCTCGAACTTTAAAAGCTTCTCCCGTTTGAAAGGGATCATACAGATGCATCCCCTCAAGAAATTGAGCTCGGGACCAGGCAGCTTGTTCAGCGACCTGAACCATGCCAGGCGTAAGGGGGTTCAGTTGTTGAAGATCTACTTGATATAGATCTATATAAGTAGCTAGATCTTCGTAGATCCGGATCGGAGTCTGATCTCCAGCAGCAATATTGGCAAACTCTTCACTACTGTCAGCTGTTAAGATTGATTCCTCCAGTGTTCCTATCTCTGACGCATATTCCTCGTCCAGGTCTTTCAATAGCTCGTAATAAAAACCAAACATTTCTTCATGGCTTTCCTCTGAAGGCTGCGTGTCAAAACCGGCAAATATCAAAGGATTAGACGACGAGGAAGTCTCTTTTAGGTATTCAAATAGGGGAAGTACTTCTTCAGTGTGCCAAGTATGGAATATACTTTGTTCCATAGCCTCTATCGGGTCCAGGTCAGAGATGTTTCTATTGACTAGATAACAATCAAGCAAGCCACTTTCAAAGGCGATTACCTCGTACCCCAGTTCTTCATGGAGATATTTTATTAATCTTACTTTCATCAAAGAATGTTCAGCTGTTTTGTGGTCGTCCTCGCCAAGTTGAACGATCCTTTTCCCTTCAAGCAAAGGTTCTAGAAATTGGAGATCATTAAAATTTGTGGAATCTATTGATTGAATTATGACAGAATTCTTCTTGACCCAGGGCTCAAAGTTAAGGGGTGTCTCTTTTGGAGTATAGGGTAGCGGTGTTGAGTACTCAATCTCGGACGCCTGGGCCTGGGCAGTTCCAAGCGGGTCGAACTTATCAGGTGACGCGGTCGTTTTACTTGCTGAAGTTGAACAACCTGAAACAACTGCGACATTCAATAGAATGATCGAGATTGTTTTTGCCAGAGAGATGATAGAACCATCCGTAGACATAAATTCAGATTATCCCCATATCATATGTACCAAAACACCTACCAGGATTATTGGCAAACCATATAGAACAAAAATCAGTAAATGCCCCTGGTTAACAAATCGTTCTTTCCAATCCCTTAATACGTGTGTATTATCTAGATCTGGACTTACTGTTTTCGAAAACTGATAATTGTAATTTCCCGTAATTTTAATTGTGCCAATCATGATAAAAAGTCCAACCAGCATTACAGCTATCCCACCGATAAACAAAAAATTACTATAATTCAACACAGTGTGGTTACCACTTAACCACCAGAGCAAACTTATAATCGCAATAAGTCCAAATTCAATCAATATGAAGATGGCTGCTTTTTTTATCGGGGTTTTCTTAGTGTCCATTGAAACCTCCATAACAAAGGTTGTCAATCATACTGAATGATCACAATAATATACAAATATCAACGATCTATTGTGTTTTTAATATCTGTCTGAGTATATTTTACCCTCAATGAATTGCGAGTAAGCAGATCTGGGACAGCCACTCTCAATTTGTCAATAAACTACATAACGGACAAACTTTGCGAAGCACCTACCCATCGGGTAAAAGGGCGCCCGCAGCAGTGTTTTAGAAATCAGTAATCGGTATTCAGTGATCAGTCTTGTCGGTCGGTGGCGCAGCGACCTCCGTCCTCCCGTCTCTTTTCCCCGGTCGTTCGCGCAGCGAACTATACCGGCTGTCGGGTGGAGGGGGGGTATTCCGTCATGACTAATGCTTCTTCAAAACCTTCTTTTCCTAGACCTCCACTTACAATAATTTGTTGGAAATAGTTTTTAGAATAGAGATCAAATGCCTTGTCCAGCCTGGATTGGAGACGTGGAGAAGGTTCGCCCGATTCCATAACTTTATTACCAAAAACAATGGCAACATCTTCGGTTTCAATCTTATCTGAAAGGCCATCCTAGATGATCAAACCGGTGGCTAAAATATACAAACTAAGGAAAATTTGGGCGATTATCTTAACCATTTTCATGAGATTATTCATTGATGGTTATTGTACAAAACGTTAATTATCTTTCATTTGCGCGATAAAAACTTTTCTTTTTATCGTCACTGCCGGGAAAAGGCATAAATCTTTTCACACATTCTCCTTGAACTGGAAAAAACTCTCTCTCAGGATGATTGTAACATTATCTGCGCAGTCTCTCCCTTGGCTGCGCCCGGTGGGATGCCTTCGATGTAATCTACTCTTGCCTCCTCGATGGCGCTCAGAGTTCGCTCTGGGAACTGCCCTAACTGCTAAACTGGAGCATTTTATGCTACACTCATATCAGGACAAAAAAACACCCGCATACCCCAGGAAAAGCTATGTTATTCAAAGATTCCCTTTTCATTGGTATAGATCCTCCCTCCGGTGAAAAATCCCTCACCTATGCAGCGTTAGACAAGGATTTAAACCTGATTGCCCTGGGTAGGCAAGACCTGACCGGCGTAGTGGCCTTCGTTGGTGGGCAGAAAGCGGCCCATGTGGGCGTCAATGCACCGCGCAGGCTCAATCAGGGCTTGATGAAATTGGATTCGATCCGGGACGCGCTAAATCCGCGCCCTAACCCGGGACGCTATACTGCCTTCCGGGTGGCTGAATATGATCTGATCCAGAAAAATATCCGCATTCCAAAAACACCTGATAAAGTAAATCTTTGTTCAGGCTGGATGAAGAACGGTTTTTTACTGTACAAACGCCTTGAGGAGCTGGGTTTTAAAGATTTCCCGGCAGAGGATCATAAATATCAAATGCTAGAGGTCTACCCGCATGCGGCGTATTCAGCTTTGCTGAAAAAGATTCCCTTCTTGAAAAAGACACTGGAAGGTAGACTGCAGCGACAGCTGCTTTTGCATTCCCTTTCGGTGGATGTGCCGGACCCGATGAGACTCTTCGAGGAGATCACCCGCTATAAGATCATCCAGGGCCAGCTGCCTTTGGATGGCCTTTTCTCCGTGGAGGAGTTGGAGGCTTTGATTGCGGCGTACCTGGCCTGGAAGGCTGCTTTGGAACCTGAGGAAATTACTCTCGTGGGGGAACGAAATGAGGGTGAGATTGTTATACCTGTTAAGGAACTGAAGCAGAAATATAACTAAATCAATATTAATTAGATGGCAGGTCTGAGCTGAATATCAATTTGCCGCGAATAGACAATTGAGAGGATGAACTTATGAATAAGAGGAAGACCCTTTTTATCATCAACCCCAACGCGAATATGGGCAATGCCTGGCGCCAGGCCGCTGACCTGCGGCCGATCATGCAAGAATACGGCGGCGCTGATTGGGCGGGTTCGGTTTACCCCACCCATGCCATCGAGCTGGCCAAAAAAGCCGTCGAGGATGGCTATGAGCTGGTCATCGCCGGGGGAGGGGACGGCACTGTTCACGAAGTGGTGAATGCCATCATGACTATCCCTAAGGAAAAAAGGCCTGCGCTGGGTGTATTACCACTCGGTTCTGGTAATGACTTTTCCTATTCCGTAGGCATGGATCCCGATCCTGCCAAAGCTTTGCGCCAAATCTTTACCGGAACGGAAACCTTGGTGGATATTGGGAAAGTCGAGGATGATCTCGGACGAACAGAGTATTTTGATAACACGGTCGGAATTGGCTTTGACGCCATCGTCACCATCCATTCTCACAAAATGCCCTGGGTGAGAGGATTAACGATGTATGTCCTGGCTGTCCTGAAAACAATATTCCTAAATCACCGAGCACTTGGTGTGGATATCACCATGGATGGTGATAGAAAATTTCAGGAACAACTGATCATGTTCACCCTCTGCAATGGCGGTAGGGAAGGCGGAGGATTCCACCTCTACCCAGATGCGAAAATTGGCGACGGGGTTTTCAATTACATCACCGTTCCAAACGTCAGCCGAATGATGATGCTGCGTTTTATCCCGATGTTCATGAACGGCTCCCATCTGAATCATTCCCGGGTCAAATTTGGCGATTTTAAAGACATGGTGGTGGAATCTGATTCAGCCATGTTCATCCATATTGACGGCGAGGTCTTTTCAGGTTTCACCTCTAACTTGAGAAAGATTCAGGTGACTATGGAACATGAAGCCATTAGGGTTGTATCCTGATAAATTCGTATGACCGATTTGCGCCAAAGCCTAATCAAATCTGAATTCAGCTACTTAAAGATAGTGGCTGAGAAATGGGAGCTTCCCTTCGATGCTCCTGATGCTCGCCAGGGGTTGGATCTTCTGGCAGGAGCTCTCTTTAATTCCAATAAGCTGGTAGACCTGAAAAATATCCTCTCTGTTGAAGAGATTGAAGCCCTGGTTTGGCTTGACAATCGGAACGGCAGAGAAATTTGTGATCATTTTACCCGCCAGTTCGGAGAGATCCGGAAAGTGGGAGCAGGCAGATTGGACCGGGAACGACCGGACCTGGCCCCGATCTCTGCTGCGGAAGGGCTCTGGTACCGGGCTTTGATCGCCAGGGGTTTTTTTGAGTCCGATGCCGGGCTGCAGGAATACGTTTTTATCCCTGATGATATCCGTGATTTGGCTTTACCTCGCTTGAATCCAGACAGAGAAGAAAGAACAGTCGAAACTTTCCTGTGCCGGGTGGCACTGCCCAGAGAGACCCTGGAGCGCCAAGAGGCCTCTACGTTTATCCTGGACCATATCTGCACTATCTTAGCTGGGTTGCGGATGGGTCAGGACCTTGGAGAACATTTACCAGAAGTAACAGAACCGGAAAGAATCTTTTACGAGAAGTTATTGGTGCTTACCGATTTGACTGATGAAAATCAGACAACACTGCCGGAAAATATACGCCGATATTTTGATTTGACAGAACCGGAAGCGCTGCTTAAATTATGGAATTCCTGGTTGATGAATGAAAAATATCATGACCTGGTCATGGTTGAAGGGATCCAGGTTGAAGGTGTACCAGAATTGGATCCGATCCCTCTCCGCGAATCGGTGATCGCTCCCCTTAAGGATCTTGACCCAAAAGTTTGGTGGAGCATGGAATCTTTTATATCCCAGATCAAAGAAAGATCACCGGATGTCCTGCGCAGCGCAGGTGAGTACGAAACTATGTTCATTAAGGATACAGAGAGTGGTGCTTTCCTGACCGGATTTTCCAGCTGGGACTCCGTTGAAGGCGAATTGATCCGCTATATCCTGACAGGACCGCTGCACTGGTTGGGCTTGATCGATCTGGCTGGGGCAGATGATGAGAGCCCGAGCCTGGCATTTCGGCTGGGTAAGCTTTTTCAGGAATTTGTCAGAGGGAGTGTCCCTGCTCTACCTTCAGTTAATCCAGATCCAATTCAGATCCGGTCCAAGGGGGAGATTCGGGTAACCATGGTTGTTGCCCACAGGATCCGTTATCAGATCGCCAGATTTTGTGAATGGGGTTCATACAAAGCGGATTCCTATTACTATTTCATCACCCCAACATCACTGACCAGGGCAGAAAATCAGGGTTTAAAAGTAGCTCACTTGCTCTCGCTGCTCAAGAATCATACCGAAGCGATCCCCCCTAATATTATGTCAGCCCTCAAGCGTTGGTATACGCAAGGGATCCAGGCTTCAATCTCTCAAAAAACGATCATGCGCCTGGGATCGCCAGCTGTCTTAAATGCGTTGAAAAAAACATCCGCTGCAAGGTATATCCTGGAGCAGTTGGGGCCTACTGTTGTTATCATCATGGAGGGCAGTGAAGAAAAGGTCGCCCAGGCCCTGGTTGAACTTGGTTTTTTTGCTGGGATTGAGGATCAAACAGGTTCCCAGACCTGATAGAGACCGAGATTTCCCCCTTCACCGTCCGAGTCAAAAGTTTCAATGACTTGAAAGCCGCTCGATTCCGCCAGTTGGCAGAGTTCTTCAGTGTCGTAAAGGTGGACGTACCGTGTACCAGACCCTCCCCGCTGCCAATCGAGCAGGTAATCACCTTTATCCACTTCATCAGCAGATATGTCGACAGTATCCCAGGCCAGGATCTTCTTCTTTAACCGTTCACTTCTGATAAATTGCCAGGTAGAGATATATAATACACCTTCATCATTCAGGAATTTCCGTATGTTCCTGCACAGGGATTCCCGCATGGAATGGCTGGGAATATGGTGGAAAGTAGCGAAACATAAAATGACATCGAACCGGATCGGAGGCAGTACTTTTTCCCAGCTGGGGGCTGTCAGATCCAGTTCCAGAAATTCCGCCTGGAAATTTTCAGGTTTGTCCCTGGAAGCCCAATCTAGCAGCCCCAAGCTGAAATCGGCACCCAGGTAGGTGCCATGGAAATCATTATTTGCCAATTGCAAAACAACCTTGCCATTGCCGCAACCTAAATCGAGGATCGAGGCATTTGCTGGTATCCTTTCTAGAACATTGAGCACGCCCATTTGAAGGCGTCCGCGGGATTCAGAGAAGTCATCCGCGAAGCTTTGGTAAAATTGGTGATTGAGGGATACGATCATTTGAGCTATATCAGACTTCATGACTGTATTATAAAGCAGAGGCCGATTTTATTAACTTGATGTCGCATATTGCGGCTTCAAGATCAAAAATGGGGCGCTATTGAATGCCATCATTTTCTTATCCTGAAAGTGGTGATGATACAGTCTCCAAACGTTGGGATATTATGTCAAAAAAAAATCATGTTGGGAAGGAAAATAAACCCCGGGTCTATACTGAACAGGAATTGCATCTAGCCGGATTAACCCTGACGGAAATAGAGGCCGGGGTGGATGTATTTAAAGCTATCCGGCATCACCCCCTGCCTGATGGAGCCGGTTTTTTAAGCAAACATACCTTGATCACAGCCTATCGCCACCAGGTCAGGGATGGCCTCCGCAAGGAAGACCCCCTGCTATTCAAGAAGATCCGATTAAAACCGATGCGGACCATGTCCGGCGTGACCACGGTCACAGTACTCACAAAGCCCTTCCCTTGCCCTGGAAATTGTATCTTCTGCCCGGATTACGAAGAAATGCCAGTCAGCTACCTGCCGGATGAACCTGGAGCGATGCGGGCCCTGTTCCATGCTTATAATCCATTCACGCAGGTAGATTCGCGTATAGACGCCCTGCATGAGATAGGGCACCCCACAGATAAGATCGAACTCTTGATTTTGGGTGGATCCTGGACTGCTTATGATCATGATTATCAAACTTGGTTCATTAAACGCTGTTTTGACGCTATGAATGGAGTAGAAGCCAATTCGCTGGAAGAAGCCCAGCAGATCAATCAGGGTGCCAAGCATAAAAATGTAGGATTAGTTCTTGAGACTAGGCCGGATCTGATAACCACAGATGAACTTGCACGGATGAGGAAATTTGGAGTTACCAAGGTCCAGTTGGGAATCCAAAGTCTGGACGATAAGATCCTGAAATTGAATAGTCGGGGGCATACCGTATTGCAGGCCCTTAAAGGTGTTGCTTTACTCCGTTCAGCCGGCTTTAAAATCGTTTTGCATTGGATGCCCAATTTGCTGGGATCGACGCTGGACTCAGACCGGGAGGATTTTAAACATCTATGGACGAATTTCTGTCCGGATGAGCTCAAAATCTACCCTACACAACTATTGGAGAATACCGGATTACATGAAGTTTGGAAACGAGGTGAGTATACACCTTACTCGACTGAGGAGTTGATCCAGCTGATCGCTGATGTCAAGACTACAATTCCCCGCTACTGCCGGGTGAACAGAGTAATCAGGGATATTCCTTCTAGCAACGTTGTGGCAGGCAACAGAAGGACGAGTTTAAGACAGGACATTCAGAATGAACTGGCTCGCAGGGGTGAGCGTTGTTCATGCATACGCTGCCGGGAAGTCAAAGGGCAGGAAATTGATATCAGGTCATTGGTAATGAAAGATCTGGTTTATTCAAGTAATGGCTGTGAGGAGCATTTTATCTCATTCAACACGCCCGATGATAGTCTGGCTGGATTTTTAAGGCTCAGTCTTCCTGGGTCAGAGGCGCTGGATCCTGACATAGATGAACTTGAAGGCGCAGCGATGATAAGAGAGGTCCATATTTACGGGGAATCGCTTCCGGTTGGTTTGGAAAAGACTGGAGCGGCTCAGCATGCAGGACTCGGTACAGCCTTGCTGGTTGAAGCAGAACGGATATCCAAAGAACATAGCTACCCAAAACTCGCAGTGATCTCAGCTATCGGGACACGTGGGTATTACCAGGATCGCGGGTATCAAAAAGGAGACCTTTATCATATCAAAGATCTCCTTCTGTAGAACGTCCCTGGAAAATCGTTAATTTATCTCAGTATTCGATCTCACTGATCGGGTTTAATTTCTTAAAATTGTGTTTGGCATTGATCCAGCGAACAGTGCCGGTCTGACCGCGGATCACCAGACTCTGGGTTTCAGCAGCCTGGCCTGAGTAGCGAACGCCGGAAAGCAGTTCTCCATCCGTTATGCCGGTGGCCGCAAAAAAGACATCGTCTGAGGAAACCAGGTCATCCATGGTGATAACTTTGTTGAGGTCATACTCCATTTCCAAACCCAGTTTTTTCTCTTCTTCATTTCGAATAAATAATTTTCCCTGAATTTCACCACCCATAGCTCGCAGAGCACATGCTGCCAGTACTCCTTCTGGGGTCCCGCCGATACCCAGTAAGGCATCGATCCCTGATTCCGGCAGGCAGGTCATTAAGGCAGCAGCCACATCGCCGTCGGGTATTAAGCGGATCCTGGCGCCAATTTGCCGTACCTTTTTTATCAGTTCATCGTGCCTGGGGCGTTGGAGAATGATCACAGTGACATCTTTGATCGATTTCCCTTCTGATTTGGCGATCTTTTTCAGGTTATCTTCTAGAGGCGCTTCAATATCGATCAGACCTTTAGCCAATGGACCTACAGCAATTTTATCCATGTACACAAAAGGGCCTGGATTGTACATTGTATTCCGGGGAGCAATGGAAACTGTAGCAATTGAATTCAGGAATCCATTTGCAAGAGGGCGGGTGCCGTCAATCGGATCAACCGCCAGGTCAACCAGAGGAGGTTTGCCTGTTCCAACAATCTCTCCGTTGAAAAGCATAGGCGCTTCATCCTTTTCTCCCTCGCCTATGACCACCAAAGCTTCCATGTCAATGGAATTCAATACCAAACGCATGGCATCCACAGCGGCTTTGTCTGCCAGTTCTTTTTCTCCGCGGCCCATAAAACGCCCAGCTGATAAGGCCGCCGCTTCAGTTACCCGCACTAGTTCTAATGCCAGGTTTCGAGATGGTTTCTGTGTAATCATTGGATACCCTTTATATGAATAGATGAAGGATTAGATAGTAGCCGATTGGTGCAGCCCAGAATAGGGAATCCAGCCTGTCAAAAAATCCACCATGACCGGGCATTATATTCCCAGAATCTTTTTCTCCTGCTGGCCTTTTGATCATACTTTCGGTCAAATCCCCCAGTGGAATGAAAGCGGAAATAACCAATCCCAGCAGCGCTCCTTGCACTGGAGAAATCGGCAATCCGGCATTAAAAACGCGCTCGAATAACAACACCAACCCAAAGCTGCCCAGCGAACCGAAGATCAGCCCCCCGAAATATCCTTCCCAGGTTTTATTAGGGCTGGTTTTTGGGGCAAGTTTGTTCTTTCCGATGGTTGTACCTAGAAGATAAGCACCAGTGTCAGCGATCCAAACCGTAGGCAGGACCAAATATGACCACCACATTCCGCCGGGAAGGTCTCTTAATGAGATCAAATACGCACCCAGGAATCCAATGTAGAGCACTATGCTGAGAGAAGCACCAAAATCAGCTCCCGGATTTGCGGCTCCCTTTTCATGATGAATGATATGCCAGGTGGCCATCAGGAATAAAAGTAGAACCAGGAGAGCAGATGAGTTGGAAAAATGGTATAGAGACCGGGCCAAACCTAATAACAATACACCAAATATTGCCAGCGGTAATGCCGGTTTCAAGTTTACTTTTTGTAAAAGACTGTCATATTCCCGGGCTGCGACGCATAGCAGCAGGATAATGAAAGCCTGGTAAAGATATCCCCCCAAATAAATAATCAGAAGCGCCAGCGGCACAATGATTAATGTTACAACTGTTCTTCGCAGTAGATCAGGCAATTTATAAATCTCCGTTTGTTTTTAATTCGCCATAGCGCCGTTCGCGTTGATTATAAGTGGTTAACGCTGTATGGAGTTCTTTTCTCCCAAAATCTGGCCAATAAGTTGGAGTGAAATACCATTCAGCATATGCAGCCTGCCAGATCAGGAAATTACTGCATCGGTATTCACCTGAGGTGCGGATGATAAAATCAGGATCAGGGCAGTTGGCTGTATAGAGGTATTTACTAAATAAATCTTCTTCAATATCTTCCGCTTTATGGCCGTCTGCCATTAGTTGTTTAACAGCCTGGAGAATTTCATCCCGCCCGCCATAGTTAAAAGCAATATTAAGTACAAGCGTCTTATTGTCTTTCGTTAGCAGGATTGCTTCCTTGACTTTTTCCTGCAATTCTTGATCGATTCGGTCCAGGCGGCCGATGTGGCGGAGCTGGACTCCGTCTTCATGTAAATTATTAAGTTCCCGGTCCAGCATCATCCGGAATATTTTCATCAATCCCTGGATCTCATCAGTGGGGCGATTCCAGTTTTCGGTTGAAAAAGCGTAAATCGTTAGATAATGGATGCCGAACTCTACGCAAGCTTCGATGACTTCACGCAAGTTTTCAGTACCTGCCCGGTGTCCGGCGAGGCGGGGCAGGCCTTTTTCTATCGCCCAGCGACCATTCCCATCCATGATAATTGCTAGATGGGTAGGGATCTTTTCGAGTTTTTCGAGGGATTCTTTGGCCATATACGGTTTAGTGAAAAAAAAGATCAGACTTCCATGATCTCTCTTTCTTTCTTCTCACAGACCTCTTCGATCTTTTTGGTGTAATTATCAGTTATTTCCTGAACTTTTTCTTCGCCGCGGTGAAGATCATCTTCTGTGATCATTCCTTCGTCTTCAAATTCCCGGAGGTTGCGGATACTATCCCGACGAATATTCCGACTGGCTATTCGAGCTTCTTCGGCTTTTACGCCAACCACTTTGACCAATTCGCGTCTGCGGTCTTCAGTTGGGGTTGGCAGGACAAGGCGGATATTTTCGCCATCGTTATTCGGTGTCAAACCCAGGTCGGATTTCAGAATTGCTTTCTCGATATTTTTCAGGGAAGAGGGATCGTACGGCCGAATTAAAAGGGAACGGGATTCTGGAACGCTGATCCCCGCTAATTCCTGAAGCGAGGTTTGGGTGCCGTAATATTCAATTGGCAGCAGCTCGACCAGAGATGGATTGGCGCGTCCTGTCCGGATCGTATTTAACTCCTGAATCATGGCGCTCATGGCCTTTTCCATCCGCTCTTCAGTATCTTGGTAAACATCCGCTAGCATAAAGAACCTCCCGGAATCGATCTCAGTGTTTCAGCCCATCATGCCCGGGCTGAATAAATCATTTTCCTTAATACTATACTCGATTAATCAGACTTGAGAAAGATATAACTTGATAATGCTTGGGGTGAGATAAAAGATATGGGCGACCAGTTCGGCCGCCCCTCCTATTCTAAAATATATTATCCGGAATTAGTGAGGATCGTCAGTAACCAGGGTACCAACCTTTTTTCCTAATAAACCCTTTTCGAGGGCGTCTTCATCCCTCATGTTCAGGACAAGGATAGGTAATTTGTTATCCATACAGAGAGATAATGCTGTGGTATCCATCACTTCCAGGCGTAAATTGATGGCATCGATATAGGATAGGGTTTTGAACAACTTAGCGTCAGGGTTTTTCTGAGGGTCTTTGTCGTAGACTCCATCTACTTTAGTAGCTTTGATAAGCACTTCGGCATCAATTTCCATGGCTCGCAAGGCGGCTGCGGTATCTGTGGAGAAATAGGGATTGCCAGTACCGGCGCCAAATATTACCAGTCGTTTTTTCTCTAGGTGGCGGATTGCCCGCCTGCGTATATAGGGTTCTGCAACTGCCCGCATTTCAATGGCAGATTGAACCCGGGTGATTAAGCCTCTGCGTTCGCAGGCATCCATCAGAGCCATGGCATTCATCACTGTCCCCAGCATGCCCATATAATCTGCGGTAGCGCGATCCATACCCCTATCTATGCCCTGCCGGCCGCGCCACAGGTTCCCTGCCCCGATCACAATGGCAATCTCAACCCCCAGCTCACTGACAGATTCAAGATGTGCTGCCAATTTTTCTGCCCGGACTGGGTCAATTCCAAAACCGTCCGGTCCTGCCAGGGCTTCACCACTGATTTTTAGAAGGATGCGATTATATACCGGTTTTTTTGTCATAATATTTCCTCAGCCTATAGTTATGCTGTACAGTATTATATAAGAAAAAAGCCAACCCGCAGGTTGGCTTCTTTATTTAGTCGATGCTTTCTCCTCGTTCCCACCGCTCAAAGCGGCGGACAACGATATTTTCGCCAATTGAGGCGATCTTCTCATGCAAGAGCTCCTGAATAGTAATATCTTCATTGCGGATATATGCCTGTGAGAGCAGGCAGTTTTCCGCTTTGAATTTCACTACCATGCCTTCCAGGATCTTATCGATGATATTATCAGGTTTGCCTTCTTCTTTATACCGGGTGCGGGCGATTTCTTTCTCTCGCTCGATCACTTCATCAGGTACCTGTTCTTCCTTGACCCATTTGGGAGCGGCAGCTGCAATTTGGAGGGCTACATTGTGGGCAAATTCTCTAAAAGCATCTGATCTGGCAACAAAATCCGACTCACAGTTGATTTCTACCATCACACCAACCCGGCCGTCACCGTGGGAGTAAAGTTCGATAACTCCCTCAGATGCATCCCGATCAGAGCGTTTGGCTGCTTTAGCAAGGCCTTTCTGCCGCAGAAAATCGACTGCTTTTTCAAAGTCACCTTCAGAATTTTCCAGGGCTTCCTTGACATCCAGAATACCGGAGCCGGTCGCGTCACGTAGTTTTTTAATATTTTCTACAGAGATTTCCATTATTATTCGCCCTTCTCAGTTTCTTCTTCTTTTTCTTCAACTTCGGCTTCAACTTCGGCTTCGGCTTCAACTTCGGCTTCAACTTCGGCTTCGGCTTCAACTTTAACTTCAGTTTCAACTTCTTCATCAGATTCTGGGACAACTTCTACTTCATCCTGTTTAATTTTGGCCAGGGTGGAGGCGCCCAGTAAGTCTTCGTCACTCATCTCATCTCGAAGTTCCTGCGGCAGTTGAGCTTCTGCTTCTGCGGCCTGGAGATCAGCATCGTGGTCTTTTCTCATATTGATGCCTTCGCTAACTGCCTGGGCGATGATCGAAACGATCAGCTGAATACCCCGGATGGCGTCATCATTAGCGGGAATTACGTAGTCGATATTTTTCGGATTGCAGTTGGTATCAACCATAGCAATGACCGGGATTTCCAACAGGTTGGCTTCGTGAACTGGAATTTCTTCCCTGGATACATCCACTGCGAATAACAGGCTGGGAATGCCGTCCATTTCACGAATACCGCCCAAACGGCTTTCCAGGCGTTCAATTTGTCTGGTCATGCCGAGAGCTTCTTTTTTGCTGAAAACTTCAAATTCACCCCGATCGCGCATACCTTCCAGACGCTCCAGTTCCTGGATGCGTTCCCGGATGGTCTGCCAATTGGTCAGGGTCCCGCCCAGCCAGCGCCCGATCACGTAGGGCATGCCCACTTTTTCAGCGTTGGTTTTGATAATATCCTGAGCTTGCCGTTTGGTTCCAACAAACAGGATCGATCCACCCCCGGCGATATGATCTCGGACTACTTGGTAGGCTTCATTAAGAGCAGCTACAGTTTGCTGCAGGTCAATGATATGAATATCATTCCTTGCGGCAAAGATGTAGGTTTCCATGTACGGATTCCATTTTTGGGTTCGGTGACCGAAATGGACGCCGCTTTCTAATAGGTCTTTCATCGATACAGTAGACATAATACACTCCTTGCGTTAAGCCTCCGTTTCTGTCTTTCCTTTCGGGACCAGGGAGAGTTCCCTGGCACGCTCCGTTGGGTCGAGAAACGTGTGGGATACAAAACTTGACCCGCACAATTGCGGGACCGAGAGCAGTATATCATGTGGGGTAGTTTTAGTCTAGATAATGGGCATAGGAAGAAAGGACTTAAGTCCTGAGAGGAGTCTTCCCCTTCACCTTCGCTCAGGGTCAGATCAGACGTCCCCTGCGGGGACGTTAAATATCGAATTACTCGAACATTGAAATGGAAATATCCCTGGAAAAATATTTGGGATTATGCCGTCGACACAGGTCAACGAATGGTCCTGCCAGGAGGAGCGATTTAAATCGAGATCCCTTATGGAAATCCCATTTGGGGATTTTGCGAACCACCCTGTGAGGGTTAATCCCTCCAATTCTGGTACCTCCTGCTTTCACCATGATTTTATTCCCTTCTTATATTCTGAACCTTTGATTATGGTATACTCTTGGTGCAAATAAATATAACCTTCGGGGTAGGGTGAGCGAAAGCAATTCCCAATCGGCGGTACAGCCCGCGAGCGCCTGATAAGGCGCAGGATCCGGTGAAATTCCGGGGCCGACGGTATAGTCCGGATAGGAGAAGGTGAACCAGGTTCCATTGAACTTGCCTGTTGTTTTGAAAGCCCCGAAAGCATTAATGCTTTCGGGATTTTTTTTCAAAACTTGGATCCTTGTCCTTCCCCGCCCTGAAAGGCGGTTTTTTTATTATGGAGCTTGTTCTATGAAGGATATTGGAGCTGGGATCAGGAAAATTGGTTTTCTGGTACTCTCTGTGTTTAGTGGGTTGATCCTCTGGCAGTTATTTACATCCTTCAGCCAGATCCCTTCTTTTATTTTCCCCACGCCAACTGAAGTCTGGGAACGCCTGATTTTAGTCGTTAAGGATGGCACACTATTGAAACACTCCCTGATCACGTTGCAGGAAGTTGTGTTCGGCTTGTTGTTGGGACTGTCGGCGGCAATTATCATAGGTTATTTATTGGCAAAATCCCGGGCAGTCGAACGGATTTTAGCTCCCTACATTGTGGCCAGTCAATCCATCCCAATTGTTGCTATCGCTCCCCTGCTTGTGATTTGGCTCGGACCGGGCATCTTTTCAAAGATCCTTACCAGTGCTTTGATCGTTTTTTTCCCGGTTCTGGTTAATACAGTAGTCGGATTGAAAACGGTCCCCCGAGAATTATATGACCTGATGAGATCCCTCAATGCCAGCCCATGGCAGCGGATCTATAAATTAGAGATTCCAGCCGCAATGCCTGTTTTTTTGGGGGGATTACGGATTGGCGCAACACTCTCTGTGATTGGTGCGGTGGTGGGAGAATTTGTTGGCGCTGATAAGGGGCTTGGTTTCCTGGTCTCTGTTGGTCGGGGTTTGTATGATACTTCCCTGGTTTTTGTGGCGGTCTTTACCATTGTTCTGCTGTCATTGGGATTATATGGATCCGTAATATTCCTGGAACATAGACTATTATCCTGGCAAAAAAGAAATGATGATTAATTCTATCAGGGAGGAGAGTTCTTTATGAAGAGAAAATATTTGATTTTGATCCTTGTGGTGCTGTTTACAGCTGTATCCTGCAGCATCCAGCCCGAGAGTGAAGTTGATACTGATGAACTCACTCATATCCGTCTGCCCATGGGTTATATTCCCAATGTGCAGTATGCACCTTTTTATGCCGCCGTTGAAAAAGGATTTTTCGAAGAAAATGGCATTGAGCTGGAATTTGATTATTCCTATGAGACCGATGGCGTTGCCCTTGTAGCAGCTAATGAAATTCAGTTTTCTCTTGTTTCTGGGGAGCAAGTCCCCATCGCTCGGGCGGAAGGGCTGCCGATCGTTTATGTGATGGCCTGGTATGAAAAATATCCCATCGCTATAGTATCAAAAACTGAACAGAATGTAAAAGAACCCCTGGATCTGGCAGGAAAACGTGTTGCCTTACCAGGGCCGTTTGGAGCAAACTACGTTGGTCTGCGGGCTTTGCTGGGAAAGATTGGCCTTCAGGAAAGTGACATCATTTTAGAATCAGTTGGATTTACCCAGGTTGAAGTCCTGGCGACAGATACCAGCGAGGTAATCGTTGTATATTCTGCCAATGAACCGATCCAATTAAAAGCGCAGGGTTATGATCTGGATGTGATCATGGTCTCGGATTACCTGGACCTGGTATCCAATGGTTTGATCACCAATGAAATTACCCTGGCTGAAGATCCAGAACTGGTGGAGAGGTTTGTGTCTGCTGTTATGAAGGGGATCCAATTTTCGGTTGAAAACCCGGAAGAAGCTTTCCAGTTCTGTATTAAATTTGTAGAGGGTTTGGAAGAAGCCGATCAGGAGGTTCAGTACCAGGTGCTACTAGCCTCACAGGAACTTTACCAGACCGATCCGTATGGATACAGTCAGCCAGAGGCTTGGGAAAATATGCAGCAAGTGCTGCTGCAAATGGGTTTGATGAAAAAAGAAATAGACCTGAGTGAAGCGTATACAAATGATTTCAGCCAATAATTCACCTCTGCTAGAAGTAAAAAACCTGGAAGTCACTTTTACTGATGATAAAGGGTCTCTCCAGGCGCTGAACCAGATCAATTTTTCAGTTGAAAAGGAACAGTTTGTTTGTGTGGTTGGACCATCGGGAAGTGGAAAAAGCACTTTGATCCGGGTGTTGGCGGGTTTATTGGCTCCCACTGCGGGAGAAGTTGTGCTGGATGGGATCCCGATAAATGAACCCCGACAGGGTGTAGGCATTGTCTTCCAAAAGGCGAACTTGATGCCCTGGCGGTCGGTAATGCGCAATATCACCCTTCCGCTGGAAATTAACCATATCCCTCAGGCTGAAGCTGATGTGAGGGCATCAGAGTTAATCGAGCTGGTTGGTTTGGCGGGATTTGAGGAATGGTTGCCCCATGATTTGTCCGGTGGGATGCAGCAGCGAGTGGCAATTGCCAGAAGCCTGATCCAGGATCCTGATCTGCTTTTACTTGATGAACCCTTTGGAGCCCTGGATGCTCTGACCCGAGAAAAGATGGGCGCTGAACTGTTGAGGGTTTGGCGGGCGCGAAAGAAGACCGTCATTATGATCACCCATGATATTTCGGAAGCGGTATTTCTCGCTGACCGGGTTCTGGCGATCAGCCCCCAACCAGGGAACATACGCTTGGACTTAAAAATTAACCTGGAACGCCCCCGTCAGGAAGACGACCGTTTTTCTCCTGAATTTGTTATTTTTACTCAGAAATTACGAGGGGCAATTAAATAATATCAATCTATCTATCATGATTAATATCAATACATAATTACTATTTTAATGTTAAGATATGTTTGCTGAATTTTATTAGTGGAGTGAGGGAAAAATGGATAAAGAAAATTTACAGCCAATTGAGGCTGAACCTAGAAAAGGAAATGCCTTAAAATTCATCATAGGCGGGATTGTTATTGTTGCAGCGATTATCTACCTGATGGTTTCTTCGCTGCAAGCGAATGTGCAGTATTTCTTAACGGTTGATGAAGCAATTGAAAAACAAAATGCGGGGGAGTTAACAGGAAGGAATATCCGCTTGTCCGGGGCTGTTTTGGGAGAATCCATCCAATATAATATGGAAACCCTGGCGCTGAGTTTCACAATTGTGCATGTTCCGGCAGATATTGAACTTGTTGATGAGGAAGGTGGGTTGGCTGCTGCCCTGCATAAGGCAGTTATGGACCCAACCAGATCCCAACTTGATGTAGTTTATTATGGCGCTAAGCCGGATCTGCTCCAAAATGAAGCCCAGGCAATTCTGACAGGGGAATTTGTCGCCGAGGGTGTTTTTGAAGCGGATGAGCTTTTATTGAAATGCCCTACAAAATATGAGGGCTCAGTCCCTGATCAAATTGAATCGTAGGTAGATTGATTCCCACTTATCAAAGATTTGGAGAATTTTATGGTTGCTGAGATTGGTTTTGGCTCTTTGTTTATTTCACTGATTGTTTCGGTTTACGGGATAATTGCGGCGATATATGGTACGGGAAATCACCAAAAGAAATGGGTGTTGAGTGCCAAGAAGGCTATGCAGTTGGTATTTCCACTGCTGACGATTACGGTTGGATCCCTGGTATACCTTCTGATCAACAATAATTTTGAAGTTGTATATGTATCAAAGGTGTCCAGTCTTAGTATGCCTTTGTACCTGAAGATCACTGCTCTGTGGGGTGGACAGGCGGGATCTCTTCTGTTCTGGTCCTGGCTCCTGGCAGGATTTACTTCTGCTGTGACGTTAAAGAAATGGGATCGAGACCAGGACTTTTTGCCGTGGGTGATTGTCGTTAGCTTGGGAACTTTAGCATTTTTTCTTGTGCTCAACACATTCTTTGAAAACCCGTTCGTGCGTTATTGGCAGGTCAACCAGGATATTGTCCAATCGTTTACCCAACCGGCGGGCGGGTTTATTATTGGCCCTCGCAATGGTGGTGGATTAAACCCCCTACTGCGTCATCCGGGTATGGTCATCCATCCTCCTATGCAGTACCTGGGTTTTGTGGCTTTTATCGTGCCGTATGCCTATGCTATGGCGTCATTAATTAATGGACGTTCTGATGACCGCTGGATCCAGCTATCCCGCCGTTGGACTCTCTGGGCCTGGTTATTCCTTTCCTTGGGTTTAATCCTTGGTGCCCGCTGGGCTTATGATGTGCTGGGTTGGGGTGGCTACTGGGGCTGGGATCCTGTAGAAATTTCAGCTTTAATGCCTTGGCTTTCCGGAACTGCGTTCTTGCATGCAGTATTGATCCAGGAGAAAAGGGGAATGTTCAAACAATGGCCCATTGTCTTGATCATCCTGACTTATTTGCTGGTCATCTTTGGCACATTCTTAACTCGGTCTGGTTTATTGTCTTCTGTCCATGCATTCGCCCGCAGCAAGATAGGTCCAATTTTCCTGGTTTTCATTGCCGTTACATTTATCGCTTCCTTCTGGTTATTGAGTTCTCGTTGGGAGAAATTCAAATCCCGCCAGGAACTTACCTCTTTCTTCTCTAAGGAAACTTTGATCTTGATCAGCATCGTTCTGCTAATGGGCATGCTGGCTACTACTTTTTGGGGTGTGATCTTCCCAAATATTTCCGAGTTAGTCACAGGGGCAACGGTGACTGTTGGCCCGCCGTTTTATGAGCGAGTTGCAGCACCGATCCTGGGTGGGATGTTGTTGATCATGGTGATTTGCCCCCTGGCAGTTTGGAGTTATGTTTCGTTCAAACACCTGGGGAAATTATTGTGGAAGCCATTCGTCGTATCTTTGCTAGGTGTTGTTTTGCCCATTGTTGGTGGATTGACAAAAGTGCCAGCAGTGATCGCGTTTTGGTTAATCGCCTTTGTTTTGGCGGTGAACGGCTTTGAATTTGTCAGACGTACCCGTTTACGGAGAAGAACTGAAACAGAAAGTATGCTTGAAACCGTCTCCAGGGTATTCCAACGCAACAAACGTTCCTATGCCGCCATGATCATCCATGTAGGGATAGTGTTTATGGGTTTGGGCATTATTGGAATCGAATTTTTCCAGACAGAAACACAAGGAACACTTGCTGAAGGTCAGGAACTGGAACTAGCTCCTTACACGATGGAATATGAAGAACTGGAGATCTTTGATGCTCCGGACGCAAGAAATGTAGCCCGGGCTGTTGTCTTGGTTAAAAAAGATGGCGTAGTGATTGATGAAATCTATCCCCGCCGGGATTTCTATTATGATTCCGGTCAGCCAGTCACCATTCCAGGTGTTCGAAGCACCCTGCTGGATGATTTTTATGTCATTCTAGTAGATTGGAAAGCTGTCACTTCGGAGGGGGCTACCTTTAAGGTTTATCATAATCCGCTTGTGCAATGGCTCTGGATTGGAGCCTGGGTAATTATCGGCGGCGTGATAGTAGCGACCTGGCCAGATAAGAAAACTTCCAAGGTGGTATCCACAAACGCGAGGTCAAAATGATCCAAAAAATAATAAGATCCCGGTGGTGGATCGCAGCCTTAGTTCTTTTAATTTCTTTGATCCCAATATCAGCATTTGCCCAGGGGTCAGATCCTTCAGATGATGATGTGAATGAGGTTGCCAGACAGATATATTGTCCTGTGTGTGAAAACATACCCCTGGATACCTGCGGAACTACTGCCTGTGAACAATGGCGGGGAATTATCCGGGATAGGCTTGCTGATGGCTGGACTGCAGATGAAATCAAAACCTATTTCGTAAACCAGTATGGTGATAGGGTTTTGGCGGAACCTCCCAGGCGAGGATTTAATTGGGTTGTCTATCTCGTGCCCGTCGTAATATTTCTAGGTGGAGGGTTTCTATTTTATAGAGGTTTTCAGCAATGGAGTTCTCCCGCTCAGAATCGAAATGATCGAGAAATGAAAAAAGTAACATCTAAACCTGTGAAACTATCTGAAGATGATATTAGCCGTGTTGAAGAAGAATTAAGAAAAAGGTCAGAGGGATAACATGAAAAAAATATTACTCTGGGGTGGACTGGGATTATTGTTGGTTTTCCTGAGTATCGGACTCTACAGATCTCAGCAGGGACAGGTAGGAATTGGAGAAACGGCGCCTGATTTTGAGTTGATTTCATTTTCCGGCGGAAAATATCAATTGTCAGATTACCGAGGCAAGGTAGTTGTTGTGAATTTCTGGGCTTCCTGGTGTGAATCCTGTAAACCGGAAGCTAAAGATCTGGAACTTGCCTATCAATTCTATCTGAATAGCGGAGATGTAATATTCCTCGGTGTGGATTATGTTGATATTGAACCAGATGCTCTGGGATATCTTGAGGAATTTGGTGTGACATATCCAAACGGACCCGATTTGCGGACAGAAATATCACAAGCGTATAGGGTGCGTGGAGTGCCGGAGACATTTATCATTGATCAAAATGGGATAATCTCTCATGTTCAGATCGGTCCGTACAGCTCTCTTGAACATATTAAATCAACCATTGATCCATTATTGGATTAAACAGGTATAGGTGTTTTATGGAATTTAGCTCATTATTGATCGTAATTTTTATATTTGTCCTCTCGGGCGTTTTTATAATGCGTCCCTTTTTAGTTGATGAAAAAGAACCCAAAAGGGTAGGGTCTTCACGATCTGATTCCCTGCTGGCGGAGAAGGACCGTTTATTGCTGGCGATCGAGGAACTTGATCAGGAGTTTGAATTAGAGAAGATATCCGCAGAGGAACACAATCGCAACCGGGATATCCTGCTCTCTGAGGCTGCAGAAATAATTAAGCAGCTGGATAAATTGCAGAAACCTTCTTCCTCAAAACAGAAGAACTCAGCACCGCAGGAAACTGACGATGATCTTGAAAGATTGATCAATGAACGCCGGCAGCAACTTAGAACCGAAAAATCCCTTATATGCCCCAAGTGCGGAAAAGCTGTTGATGCGGGGGCTCAGTTTTGCAGCCATTGTGGAGAAGCTCAGTGAGATATCAAAAAAATACCTTTGGAAAGTTATTCGGAGCAATATTACTGGTAAGCATTGTTCTCTCAGGCTGCCTCTCAATGCAGATTGATATCACGCCAGAACCGGATAGTACTTATGCGGATGGTGTTGTAGATACACCTGTGCCAACCCAAGCAGTCACTCACACATCTCCTCCGCCCACAATATCCCTGGAAGCAGAAGGAATTGAGGGGGAAGTGATCGTTGTTGACATTGTCGATCAAACAGGCGGCTTGTTATTGGACCAGGGCTTGGAAGTTCAATTGGATGGATATGATCAGTTTGAACTGGTCTACCAGGATACTAAACCCCTAACACAAGAAAGTAGGTTGGTCTTTGATAGTGTCCCGTTCCAGACTGGCAGAGTGTTCTTTGCGAGTATTTCCCATGGCGGTGCTATATATAGGTCGGATATGTTTGAAGCTGGAGATGAGACAACCGCCATGCAGATGACGGTCCAGATATTTGAAACAACAACCAGCGACGAAAATATTTTGGTGGAACGAATACATGTCCTGACAGATTTCCCATCACCATACCAGGTTCAGGTTGTAGAGATCTATATCGTATCCAATCTCGGAGATACGACCTATGTCGCTGCCAATCCTGGGGAACCAACCTTGTCATTCCCATTGCCTGTTGGAGCTGAATCCATCTCGTTTGATGATGGCGCTCTTGGGGAGAGGTATGTAAAAACTGTGGATGGGTTTGGCGATACGGTCAGTATCCCGCCAGGATCTGGTGTTTATCAAACCCTGGTTTATTACACATTACCAATTCAGGGTAATAAGGTGGAATTTTCCCAGGTGATGAGCTATCCGGTCCGGGCTGCTATCATTATGACACCAGCTGGTGAAGCAGTAATTCAGGGATCCAACCTGCAGGATATGGGGATCCAGGACATACCTGATGGTTCTGTGCAGGTGTATTCAATTTCTGCACTTCCCCGGGATGAATCGATCCAGCTCCAGATATTGATCGAAGAGGATGAAACTGTCGCTCCGACGGATGCCCCGGTATTTCTCCCTCAGTGGGTTATTATTACTGCTGGAGGATTGGGGGGATTGCTCTTATTAACTGGGGTATGGTTGTATATCCGTCAACGTAAATCGATCGCGGAAGAAGATGGATCTGTTGGTCAATCCATTGAGCGAGAAGAGATCCTTGATTCCATTATAGCTTTGGAGGATCTTTATAATGAAGACGAGATCACCAAAAAAGCGTATACGAAAAAACGTCGGGAGTTGAAAGGTCAGTTAGATTCTCTGGCTGATGGTTAATTCACTAATAAATGATCACAGTTAAGAAACTTGTAAAAAGATTTGGCCCAATAACAGTTCTCCGGGAATTGGATTTCAATGTCAATTCCGGAGAATTTGTGGCTTTGTTAGGACCCAATGGCGCTGGAAAAACCACTTTGCTGCGCATTTTGTCTTCCTTGATGCGGCCAAGTTCTGGTTTTGTTCAGGTTGCATCCTATAGATTACCTTCGCAGGGAGCATCTCTTCGAGCTAAGCTTGGCGTGGTCTCACATCAACCCTTGCTGTATGGTGACTTAACAGCTGCTGAAAACCTGAAATTTTTCAGTAAATTGTATTCAATTGAACCCGACCGGATTCCAGAGATCCTGGACCTGGTAGGTTTGCTGCCGCGCAGGGATGACCTGGTCCGGACTTTCTCCCGGGGTATGCAGCAGCGCTTGGCTATCGGGCGGGCAATCCTGCATAATCCGACTGTTTTGTTGTTGGATGAACCGCATACAGGACTGGATCAAGCCGCAGGAGAGATCCTCGACAAGATCCTGCAGGAGGTCGCCCTGGAAGGCAGAACAGTTGTGATGACCTCCCATGACCTGGTCCGATCAGCAGAATTGGCTTCCCGCCTGGTTTTGTTATCTAAAGGAAAAATCTCCAGCAGTGTTTCAACTGCTGGCTTGGATCCGGTGGACCTGATAGATTTTTATAAGACGGGATTAGAGGGAGGGCGATCATGAATGCCTTTCTGAAATCAACTGGCGCGATCATTTGGAAAGATATAAAAACTGAATGGAGAACCCGGGAAAATCTTTCCGCTATGCTGGTATTTTCTCTGTTGGTGATCCTGATCTTTAACTTCGCTTTGGAGCTGGACTTACGAGCCCAGGAATCACTGGCTGGCGGAGTTTTGTGGGCAACTTTTATTTTTGCTGGAACCATAGGTCTGAATCGATCAATGGCCGTTGAGAAAGACCGCGGCTGCCTGGATGGATTGCTTTTGGCGCCTGTAGATCGAAGTGCAATATTTGTTGGCAAAACAATAGGAAATTTGTTCTTTATGCTTGTGGTAGAAGCGATAGTTCTGCCGTTGTTCAGTTTTTTGTACGGCATTTCGCTATTTCAGCCGGGTTTTCTGGGGGTAGTGCTGTTGGGGTCGATCGGGTACTCAGCTGTGGGGACGCTCCTGGCCACTATGGTTGTCCAGACAAGGACCCGTGATATTCTGCTGCCGATCCTGCTTTTCCCTCTGACCTTACCGGTGGTGATCGCTGCAGTAAAAGCCAGTCAGGGCTTCATCCAGTTAGTACCTTTTGAGGAGATCTCTGTCTGGGTAAATATCCTGATTGCTTACGATTTGATATTCCTATCCGTTGCAATAATGGTTTTTGATTATATTCTGGAGGAATGATTTATGCTCGAGAAACCGCGTTTATTAACCGCTTTAGATATATTGTCTGGCTTGATGGTCTTAATTGCAGCGGGACTGGTTTTCTACTACGCTCCTGTGGAACAGATGATGGGTCAGGTTCAGAAAGTATTCTATTTTCACGTGGCGACTGCTTGGGTAGGTATGTTAGGTTTTATGGCCGCTGGTGTAGCTGGCGTTCAATATCTCCGTACTGATAATGAAAAATGGGATATAGCGGGACTGGGATCTGTAGAGATCAGTCTGGTTTTTTTCATGGTAGCAATCATAATGGGATCGATCTGGGCAAGGCCGATCTGGAATACATGGTGGACCTGGGATCCGCGTTTAACCACGGCTGCGATTGTTGAGCTGATCTATGCGGCTTATTTGCTGCTCCGATCCGGTTTGGATGACCCCGGTAAGAGAGCTCGTTTCTCTGCCATTTATGCCATATTTGGTTTCTTCAGTGTGCCGCTTACTTTTATTTCCATTCGTCTGCTGCGAACTATTCATCCGGTAGTCATTGGCGGCGCAGAAGCAGCCAGTCAGGGTGGTTTCAATATGGATGATCCAATGAAAACAGCCTTTTTCTTCAGCCTGGCAGCATTTTCTGTCTTTTTTGCTGATTTGCTGTGGCATCGGATCAGGCTGGGGAAACTGCAGTCCGAAGTCAACACGCTGCGGATTCAATCCTATGAGAAGGAGAGCTGAAAGATGTTTAGTAGATTATTCGTACCGGACACATTTGATTATATGATCGCTGGTTATGTTGTTCTCAGTGTTGTGCTTTCATTATATATTGCAAGTATTTCGCTGCGCTGGAAGAAGGAAGCTGCAAAGTTCCGCTCGTATAAGGAAGAAGGATAAGAAGATTGTTCAATAGAGATAAACCCGTGAAATTCATTCCTGGGTTTTTTTGTTTAAATTGCGCAGATAAAAGCGTTTATCCTGATACTCTGAGGTTACAAGAGATCCTTCTAAGAGCATTTTTTCAACGATATCCATATCACTTTCGGCTCGATGCAAAAAATCTACTACAGCGTCCTCCCGCATTGGGTGGACGGAAGTGATGCTGAGAAGATCCTGCTCAACATTTCCTGTAAACGCAAATTCATTTCCTTCATAACCGATCAGGTATTCTACATTCAATCCGGCCTGATGGAATATTTGAAAAGCGTTATTTAAATTCTCGGGGGTGGGCGGAGAGACCCAATTTTCCGCAGGCGGCCTGGTTGGAATACTCAAATATGAGCTGTCTGGATTGATCGATGCCAGGAAAGCGGCTGTTTTCTGGCTGTTTTCCTGGTCGTCATTGATATTCTGGACCAGCATGGTCTCCGTCAATAACTTCCCACGAAAATCCCTGGCGAAGATTTTAATACCGCCCAGGATGTTTTCCAGGTCTAATCTTCCATGAGGACGGTCGATCTTCTTCCAGGTTTCTTGATCAACTGCGTCAACTTTGATTGATATCAAATCCGCTTTAGCTAGATCCTGCCGTACACCGGGATCTTCTATCAAGGTAGAGTTTGTAATCACTGCGATCTTGACTCCGGAAGTTTTGAGGTTGTCGATTAATCTCCCCAAATTTAGGTCCAGAGTAGGTTCTCCATCGGGTACTATGGTCAGATAATCAATTTTTTCGTTTTTTTGCGTTAGGGTTTGGGTGATACGTAATACTTCCTTACCTAATTCTTCAGGATCATAATATTCTTCCCGTTGGTTGACCATAGATAGAGACCTGCCTAGCTGGCAGTAAACGCACGAATAGGAACAGATCTTGGGCGGGATATTATTAATTCCAAGGCTCCTGCCTAATCGTCGGGACGGAACAGGTCCAAAAACTCGCAAATTATCCATAAGCCGAATCCTCTATATCTTCAGGCATATTTATTCCTGGTGTCTGCATCGCTCATTATTACTGATAGGTACTCTTTTGCTGGAGATGTTTCAAAAGTTTTTAGATGGGTGTGCATATCTAGATAGCTGGGGGGAATAGGGTGGGTGCCGACGATGACTTTGACGGGATACCTCTTCTCTAAAAACGAAACAAAGGTGTCAATATAGGGACATGGTGGGTAACCTACTACAAGGCCTGTAGCCAGGTGAATGAATTCGGCTCCGTTTTTGACCATTTCAGCGCCAGCGTATTCAATGTTGCCACCGGGGCATCCATCACATGTGGTATATCCGACTAGCTCAAGGTCTGAATCCGTATAAATACTGAAAGCGCCTTCTTTCTCTCTTAATGACCGGAAGCATTTACCTCCGGCACAACGCCGGTATCTATCGCAAATAATAATTCCGACCCGGGTGACTTTCTTCATGCGAACTCCTTATAAAAACACGAGACATGTGTACCGAAATAATTATACTCCTGCGGCTTTGAATAACCATAGGAGTGGAATTATTTTTTCTAAAAGGAGTTAATGGTTGGATTGCTCGAAATCCAGGAGCCATTTTTTTCGGTGCAAACCACCACCGTATCCAACTAACTTTCCGTCAGAACCGATCACTCGGTGGCAGGGGATAATAATTGCGATCCGATTATGGCCGTTCGCGGACGCGACAGCCCGGACAGCCTTGGGTTTCCCAAGGATCGTAGCTTGTTTTAGGTAGGAACGGGTCTCCCCGTATGGGATATCCTGTAAAACTTTCCAAACTGATTGCTGGAATTCAGTTCCCGGGGTATGCAGGGGAATACTGAAAGACTTTCGTTTGCCTTTGAAGTATTCCTTGATCTGTTCTTCAGTTTGTTCAAGATGAGGATTTTCACCTGGAAGGATAACGGCATTGAGCCTCTTTCGCAGGTCCTTGAATTCAGTCTCTAGCATTCGTCGGTCAGTGAATTCCAGCAAACATAATCCCTTGTTGCTGGCGCAAGCGAACATGGGTCCGATCTCTGTTGTAAAACGTGTGATATGAAGAAGTTCCTTCTTCCCGGGGCTGGTAGGAGCCTCCCCAAATATTGATTTATAGCTTTCGTTGAAGCCGCTGAGAGAACTGTATCCGCTTTCCAAAGCTGAATCTAGCACTGATTTTCCATTTTCTATATTTCGATAAGCAGTATTGATACGCAGCATTCGCTGATAAGCCTGGAATGTCATTTGGTGATGGCTTTTAAACCAGCGCCGGATCTGATTGGGCTCAAGTCCTCGTTCAACCAGATCATAATCCTTGATGCGCAGGTATGGGTCCTGATGCAGTTCCTTGATTAGAGCGGTAATATAGGAGGGGGTTTCGTCCAGTTTTTCCATTGGCTTGCAGATCTTGCAGGGCCGGAAACCGTGTTGAAGAGCACTGTTTGCGGACTCAAAAAAGACCACATTTTCTGCCTTAGGTTTTCGTGCCCGACATGATGGACGACAGAAAATCCCGGTGGTTTTAACACCAGTGATGAACAACCCTTCATAGGAAGGGTCTTGAGTGCCGATAATGTTGTATTTTTCCTGGAATGTTAGGGTTACCATAGTTTTAAATCCTTGCAGAAATTATTGTTAATCTACCTATACAAGAATTTATCATTTTGCCCGGGATCAAGCTACCGGAAATTTGACAAGTAATTTTCATTTTGTAAACTTCGGAAGTCTTTAGGGAAAAACCATTGCGCAAGTGTCAGCCACATGACTCCCGAAATCTTCCTTAATTTAGAAATTTCTCCAATCTGGCTAAAGCTTCTGGCATGTTCTTCCGCCCAAATCCGATCCGGAAGTGATTTCCCGGGTGGTCATACACCGTGCCCGGCAGCAGCATCACTCCCTGGTCTTTTACTAATTCATCGCAAAACTCTTCAACATCCTGTCCAAGTAATTGGGGAAATGCAATTGAACCCGCCTTGGGCCTGATCCATGAAAATCGGTCTTCATGGCGGGCAAAAAAACTATCAAGGAGATTTAGATTCCCGCTGATGATTTCCAGGTTGCGGGCAAGTAGCTTTTCTCTGTGGCGCAAAGCCAGCCCGGCCAAGAACTCACTGGGAGCGCTGTTGCAGATGGTTGTGTAATCCTTGAGACGAGAGATATTTTGGTAGAGATCCTTGTTTTTTGTGGATATCCAGCCAATCCTTAGGCCTGCCAACCCGTAGGATTTTGACATCACCCCCAGGGATACACCAAGTTCTCCAAGATCACAGGCTGCAGGAAGCCGGTCGGCTGGATCGTATTCGGATTCCCGGTATACTTCATCGCAAAAAAACAAGATTCCACGAGACTGGGCGATTTGCCAAATTTCCTGGTAGCTTTCCCGCGACATTAAATAACCGGTTGGGTTTGGAGTGCACCCCATAAGGTGGACAAATAAATAAAAACCCTCTCTTGGGTA
>CAZOUN010000020.1:0-34775 GCA_964582965.1 uncultured Anaerolineales bacterium
AATACAATCAGGAGAACGACTACAAAGGAAAATATCAGGGCATATTCCAGTATCCCTTGTCCGGACTCGGTTTTTATGAATTCCTGAGGATTATTAGCATAAATCCATGAATTCCCAGTAAAATCTATGAGTTTGATCATAATAAATCCTTTAGGGTAATGAAAGTATATTCTTAATCTATCATTTATCGTCAATATTTAAGTTAACAGAAACGTTGGGAATAAAAATGATACATAACAAAATAGTATGTGGAATAGCAAAAGAGATAATTTTTCGCAATCACAGCGAGATCCTGAAAGAAAATTATCCCGGATTTCCGATCCAAATTCTGGTTTTGATTACCTTTTTGAGTAAAAAATATCCTCCATTGGTTGATGGTTTACCTCAGAAGAATGGATTAATAAAAAATACTGAGTGGAAGTTTATTATTCCCTCAATATATATTGTTTTTATTACATAAAGCTTTCAGGGGACTTTTTTTAGTTTGACGTCAGTCATCAATTCGGTTTGAGATGTTAACACATTGATATTTGTTGCTTCAAGGTAATATTCCAAAATTGAAGAGGAAACATTCCTGTAATTCTTAATACTGTGGGCCTGTATAGTTCCTTCCCAGATGTCTCCAGAGGTGTTTGTGAAAGCTGTTGAGGACCAGTCAGTTTTTCCCTGGAGATGATAGAAAATTATCAAGCTCTCTACGGCACTTTCTCCGCCAACCTGGGCTTGAAAAGCGATTGTATGTTGGGGATGATCACCCCAATAAAACTCGGTATTTGATTTAGTAACCCGACTAATATAGGGTGGAGAATTGGCAAAATTTAAATCTTCTGGTATGCAAACAGCTGTTACTGTTTGATCAGCTATCCAGCAAGGATTTTCAAGGTCCGGAAGCTCTGTGAGCCACCAGCTCGAATCTTTGTTACGTCCAAGAATGGGGGCTGACTCTCCTTCCAATAAATAGGTGGCAGGCAGATGATAACTGGATGGACCCAGGCGGCAGGTCGTGTTGGATATAGCTGTAAGGGAAGGATTACAAGTTGTCAATTCAAATGCAAGTATTTCAGTGGGAATAGGTGCCAAGACGAGGGGAGAAAAATCTTCTTTCACCTCAACTTGGACGATAGCAAAATTGCTCCATTCTCCAGACGCGTTCTGTGACCTGGCTTTGATCTCGTAAATACCCGGGTCGATTGGCCTCCACTCATGGGTTACAGTTAATAGCAAGTCTTCCGGATAGGGGTTGTTGTAGGAAGTAAGATGAACGTCATTAATGAGGATTTCCAAGCTGGCAACTTCGGAAGGATCACTGGCATGAGCAACAATTTCGTATGGAGCCAGGGGGAGAATCGTTTCATCTAAGGGCGCATCGATCCAGGCTGCAAGACCAGCATTAGATGCACCTGATTTTGCGGTTGGACTGCATGCTGCCAGGGTTACGAGAATTAATAGTAATGAAAAATAGGTCTTTCTTATCATCTTTGGACTCCACGAAAAAATAAGGGTCTTATCATCAGGGATAATATGGTTCATCAGGTTGCTGATATAAATATGGTGCTGCTGAAGAACCGCACGGCACAAGTGTTGAATCATCGCCGGGCTGGGTGGATCCGATCAGACCAGGCTGCATGTCCAAACAATATATTTCAGCTTCGATATTCAGAAGGCCGCCATAGTACAAGAGTTGCCAATCAAAAATGAAGGGCCTTCGTCCTCCTAGGCCACCGACATCATCAAGTATCAAACCACGAGTACCTAATTCAGCTGCTAAGGCAGTCAGGTGTTCAAGGAAGAAATACTCTGCGTTTTTAAGGGAAATTGGGATTGTAAGCGATTCTTCTGGGATTAAAGGTGGTATGGGAATATATTCAGTTTGGTAGAGATGGCCTTTTAACAATCCTGGTGCTGCATAAATGGTGAACGATTCTTTATAACCAGTATTGACTTTCGGCCAATATTGATATTCGTAAGGTATGGTTTGGCCGACTAGCTTATCATTTGTGGCAGTTATCTCAAACGCCAGAACATAAGAGTTTTGGTCATGATACTTGAATGCTGGCGTCTCTCCTGTGCCAGTGCGGGTTATTTTTACTTCAGCTGTTGCCTGGGTTGAAACACCAAGGGGGTACGGTTTTGTTTCAACTCCCGGTGGGAAGCAGAATGCATTTTTGCCTAGAACATGAGCCCAGCTTTCGTTTACACAAGCCGGTTGACTTTTACTCTTTGCTACCGCATCTACAACTGCCTTCAGCTCTTTTTTGATGAGAATTTTACATTCATCGGGGCACGGGATGCCAGCTTCTGCAGCGGCGATTTCTATGGCATAATCGAGTCCGTCATCTACCAGGCGATCAAAATCAGGAAGGGATGGGGGTAATCCTGTGAAGTATGTGAAAGCTAGTTCCAATCCTGTTTTCAGGGCTGCTTTACAGGTTGAGTCGCAGGGTATATTGATCGCATTTAACCCCGCTGCAACAGCATCCACAATGCCAGTTTTGAGTCCTTCGAACGCGCTTGTGATAGTGGACCAGAAGCTTTCCATGCCTTCTGTCAACATATCTCTCCACTCACTTAATACCGATTCGTCCTGTTTTACGTAGTCCGTAGGGCAGATTAGCAAGTTATTGTCTTGTACGTACTTTAATTCATCATAGAGGGTTGAGGCAGCGTTATCTATCGCACTATCCGATATACTGCTTGGAATTGTTTTTCGGAACGAATCCCAGATTAGGTTGTAATCCAAGCTCATTATGGAAATGCATCCCCACCATTGAGGATCGCTGTTTTTTGCGGGGGTGAAACCAGTAATTTCCACATCGTAGATATCTGGAAGATGGTCTACGATGATAGGTTCAATAAACGATTCGCCAGGTTTGGCAAGGATTACAACCGCATTAGATGGTTTACCGGCTGGTTGGTTTCCAGCCATGGGGGTAAAACGAATGTAATACCTGGTATCGAATGTAATTGGAAATTGATTTGTTAAATTGAATTGGGTATTTTCCAAAGCGAGAGGAGAGGCTGTCCCACAAGATGAGGGGGCAGGAGTATAACTTTCCAGGGAAGCGAAATCAATCAGGAAAGAACCATTCTGAGAGCTATCGAGGCAGGCACCTCCGACCAGTCCGTAAGGCTGGGGCGTGAAACCAGTAGGAAAAGGAGAGGTGGATATCTGCCACAGGATATTGGTTGTACCAGGAGCAGTTGACAACCAGTAAAATTCCCGAATCTGGTCTTCTTCGTCGTTAGCCAGTTCCCCGAATGTAGAACGGAAACTGCTAGCGACATCCCCGGTGCAGTTTGTACCTAGATTGCATACTGTCAATCGTGAATCGTCTATAAGTAAGTGCTGCGCTCCGAGATTTACTAGGGAACCACCTTGCCATCCCCAAATAACCAGGTCTGCGGTGGATATCGGGTAAGGAGAATCCTGAATCAATAAGGATACGAGGGAAGATAAAGGCGTAGGATATTCTGATGGTGTCAGGAAGACTTCCTGGCTTGCGGGATAACGCTGAAATCCACCTCCATTAAATGCATAATAGAAATAAGCAAGATTTAATAATTGGAATTCTTCCTGGTCTAAGCTGTCTAGGGTGGAAGCCTTTACATCCGTAAGGCAAGTTGCAGAATCCAGATCAACAAAAATCGGAGTGCTGCCGGATTCTCCTGCGCCGTTAAATGCTGCTGAATAATATATAACGCCTTCAGATTTATTGGAATCGGAAAAACCGAAATCAGTTCCCTTTTCAGCGTTACCCAGATTGGCGATTCGTTCAAAATTGCTGGAACCGCTAAGCGAGCGATAAATAAAATACCCCAACTCGTTGTCTGATTGATCTGTGATAGCTAACTCAATAGTGCAGTTATCTACCGAATAGCTTAATAAGGGGGCGGTTGGAATTTCCTCGTTATTGGTGAAGCGATTACCCATCCAAAAAGAAAAATTAGAATTCGCGAGAGGGGGTGAGGCTGGTTCTGCCCCTGTAGTTAAAGGATGGGTAGTATTTGGGGTAGGTCCTCCAGTAGATTGAACGGGGAAAGAAATCTCATCTACTTCAATGAGAGAATCAGCGTTTGAAACAATCCGGATGCCAGTTGGATTAGATATGTTGATGTTAATTGGATTTGAGGAGGCGGTTTCGCCGGATTCTGCAATAGCGCGGATAAAAATCCTGGATTTTTCAGTATTCTCCGGAAGCCAATGAAATGTGTGATTTAGATAAACACCGGTTTGTTCCTGAGGTTTCAAGCTCTCAACCAAGTTTCCATTGATCCATAATTCTAGGGAGTTAACTTTTGCAGCACCAGCAGTTATCACTTGAATGGGAATAAAAGCATCAGCGGGCCATTCACTTTTTTCTTCCGGTTTCAGGATGGTAAGAGAGAGAGAAATTTCGTTTTGTGGGAATTGATCCTGAAGAGTAGGGATTTTAGAGATTATCCACCAGACTCCGAAGATCAGTATAGTTAAACCTGCAAGGGATGCAGCAATCCAACCAAGACGTTTGCTTTGTTTATTCTTCAATGATACCTCCCTGTACGATCCAGATGTGGCGATGTTAGGAGACACTAAACAATAATAAGTATATATAAAAATCGAGGCTAGGACAATGGGACTAACCTATTAAACCTTATTCCTATTCAGTATTGGTTTCTGCTGGTGATCGTTTTCCTGTGATCGTCTCAATTTTTACCTGCCAGATTGTCGTCTTGTTGATTTCCCTCTCCGGCATTTCCCAATCTTTTCCTGAATAGTGGAGCATGATCTGATTTAGGCCACTATTCTTCTGGCCTAGATCGCTGATTTCCTTGATTTCTCCTGTCGCAATCACGCTCTTAAAATCAAATGTCCAAACGCAAGCGTTTTCTTCGTCCATGATCAAGCTGATATCCGTTTCAAAAGAAAGGCATACCCGGGGGTTTTTGTGAAAGATCTCATTTTTTTTGCCTGCCCGAGCGGTGTGGAAATAAACGATTTGGCCATCGTAACCAAATGCGATCGGGATCACATATGGTTGATCATTCAGCGAGCAAGCCAGGTGGCAGATCTGGGACTTGTGAATAATGCTGTCAATTGTCTCTCGTTCAGCTATGGATTTATCTTTTTTTCTCATCCGTTATTTATGCCCTTCTGAATTTGCGGAAGAATTTGGGTAAAAGCCAGGAAATTAAAACAATCACGACTAAAAAAGCGATAGTTGGTATAACAATACTGATCAAAGTTCCAGTGATAGAGGCAGCCAGTTCGCCGGTAGAAACGATGGGGTTAGCTAATCCTCCGGTTGAAGCAGTTGAGGCACCGCGGACTAAAACACTTGATCCCTGGATGAGACCAGCGACTCCACCACCTGCGATTATTGCCAGTGACCAACGCAAGAAAGGTTCCACACCACCTACCATGGAAGCAGTTGCTATTGTTCCTGCCACAATGGCTGCCGGTGTAGCAATTGTGTCCAGCATATTATCTAGCCACGGAATATAGTAGGCTGCGATTTCGATAATCATAGCAATACCAAAGGCGATGGTAGCTGGCCAGGAACCGATCCAATCGAATCCCTGCGCGAATGAGAGAGCACCGGCATGATGAGCAATGCTCATTCCCAAAAGGGGCACAAAGATCCTGAAACCGCAGGTTGCACTTAATCCAATGCCAATAAAAACACCTAACAATTGTTCCATTATTTTCTCCATTGATCAATTAGTTTAAAACGGCCAAAATATTGGCATCACAAATATCACTACCAGCCAAACAATGACTGTTAGAGGTAAACCGACTTTGAAATAATCTGAAAAACGATATCCGCCAGGTCCCATTACTAACAGATTAGCAGGGTGTCCAACGGGGCTGAGGAATGCCGCAGAAGCTGAGACTGCAACAGCCATCATCAGTGGATAGGGAGATATACCCAGATTAGCTGCAGCACTTAAAGCAATTGGAGCGAGCAAAACGGCTACGGCAGGATTGGGCATGATTTGGGATCCGAGAGTGGAAAGCAAAAAGAGGGCACTGGTGATGATAATAGGACCGGTGTTACCTACCAGCAAGAGTAAATTATTGCTGATCAATTGGGCTGCACCGGTTTGTTCCAGAGCGACACCAAGTGGCAGCATACCGGCGATTAAGAAGACTGCTTTCCATTCGATCAGTTGATAAGCCTCGTCCATTCGCAAGCAGCCGGTCAGGATCATCAAAGTCACTCCCGCAACAGCGGAGATAGAAATCGGGATCCAATTAAGAATTACCGGTAGCAGCACGAGGAGCATGATTGCAATGGCCAGAGGAGCTTTTTTACTCCTTGGAGCGGGTAAAGATTCTTCGCTGAGTACCAGAAATTCTGGCTCAGTGCCAAATTGACTTAACTGACGTCTGGGGCCAAATAATAATAAGGCATCACCTAGCCGTAATTTCATGTCGCGCAGGTGTGACCGGTAAGCACGGCCTTCCCTCCAGATGGCCAATATCGTTAATCCATATCTGGCTCTGAAATCCAATTCTCTAATTGCTTTACCAACCAGTGTGGAACGCGGGGATAGGACGGCCTCGATCAACCCGGTTTCTTCTGTTTCAAGCTCGGTTAGATCTGGTTGAGTGTCAGCTTCGATCAAAAGATTTTGGAGTCCCTGGATGGTATTGAGATCTTCGATTGTCCCTTTGACGATCAAAGTATCTTCAGCCTGTAGAATTTCTTCAGGGGAGGGCATTAATTCTGTTTTACCATCTCGGATAATGCCCTGAACACTCAATCCAAAGGCATCTCCCAACCGGCTTGATACCAAGCTGTTTCCAGACAAGGATGATCCTTTGGGGACGCGGACCATCATCAAATGATCTTCCAACTTGTAATCCTTGAACGATTCGGGAATATCTAAAATCAAATCCTTGTCTGTTTGGAGGAAATCTAAATCTGACTGACTTCCCTTAACCAATAAAACATCTTTTTTTCTGAGAACCAAACTTTCCAGGTCAGTGTAATGGGTGATGTTGTCTCTTCGTATAGCCAAAACGATTAAATTATACACATGCCGAAATGCAAGCTGTGGAAGAGTTGAACCTATAAGAGTAGATCTTGCAGGCAAGGCAGCTTCAGCAAGTTTGATTTCTCCTGAATAGATCTTTTCGATCGGTTGGGTTTCTTGATCTAGGAATTGTTGATCAGGGCTATAGATCTCAAATAAGCGATCCAGCTGTCCTTCTACGAGCAAGCGATCTCCAGACCGGAGGATAAAATCTGGGCCAGGTGCAAGGATCGTTTGTTGATCCCGCAGAATCGTGACCACATTCAATTCAAGGGCAGATCCAAAATGGCTTTTCTCGAGAGATTTTCCATCCAGGGAAGAATTATCCGGTAGGTGGATGAAAACCATCCTTTCCTGGAAATTGTATAGATCAGTCACATCAGGTGTGCCGCTGGCAAGTTCCCGGGATGGGTCTCTATTGGGGAGTAAATGGCGGCCAATAAGGACCATATATATAGTTCCAAAAAGGAGAATTGCAAGTCCGACCGGAGTGAAATCGAACATCTGGAATGGCTGTAATCCTGCTTCGAATAGCGCTTCACTGATAAGGATATTTGGAGGCGTACCAATTAATGTATTCAATCCACCAAGCAAGGCAGAAAAAGCAAGCGGAATCAGCAGTTTGGACGGTGGGCGTTTTGTGCGGCGAGAAATATCAATTAGTACGGGTAAAAAGAGGGATGCGACACCAATGCTGTTCATGAACCCAGACAGGATCCCACTGGTGAGCATTATGATCGTGAGCAGTTTTACTTCGCTGTCACCAGCTAACTTAAGGAAAAACTTGCCAAGCTTACTGGCGACGCCTGTTCTAGCCAAGCCACCGCTTAATATCAAGACGGCCCAAACTGTGATCACCGCGGGGTTACTAAATCCAGCTAATGCATCCAGCGGAGTGATCAGGCCGCTAATCGCCAAACTGCTTAAGACAAGCAACCCTATTAAATCCATCCTGACCTTGTTGGTGACAAAGAGCAGGATAGCCGAGCCGAGAATTGTGAGTACCAGGATTATGTCAGGTGTCATTGATAGACCGGGCAAATAAAACTGATAAGAAATCAGCTATGATTTTCTAGCTATTCATTATAGCTTATTTGGGAGTACCTGTTTTTCGATGGTGTAGGTGATATTGATTATGATTTCCAGGCCTGTCAACAGTTATCAAAATTATCAGATGTTATTGGGAATGAATTGACGCTATCTAATCTGTGAATATATAGATCATTGAGGGCACTGTCAAAATTGAAATAAGAATACACAATTTGAGTGCAATCCAGAGCCCATGATGACGCAATTTTATCATCGCGGGAATTGGTGATTTGGGTTAATTCAGATCCATCTGATATAACAAGAAAAAGGTTCATGCGGCCCCCCAGTGCGATCTGTAACAAATGCTATCAGGCCTCCCCTGGTTCCGGCTCGTTTTGATAAGTGTATAGGAGGTGGAGAGGATTGTCAGCTTACAACTGCTGAAGCGTCTGGTATGCCCTGATCGTCACCCATTTATTGGATTTCATTTTTTCGCCAAAGTCAACCCAGGTTTTACCTTTGTAATCATATTCTAAAAGCCATTTGCAATCATTTGTTTTTTTATCATTGATAAGAGTAATGGCATTTGATAGGCGCACGTCCTTGCCGAACCCAAGCCGAGAAAGAGCCTCGCAGATTTGTAGTAAGTCGGTCACGTAGAATACCGGGAAACCAAACTTCCACCAGTTTCTACTAGGTTTAGAGTTCCGACCATTAGGATAATCTGCTGTGGAAGGATAGCAATTGAATAGAAATTCTACACCTTGGGCGATTGCTTTCTGTATGAGCGGAGTTTGGTCTTTTTCCAGCAGCTTGCTGAAAGCGAGCATTACCTTGGCAGCTCCCCAGGCGCAAGGCAGTTTGTTATTGGCGCCGCATTTAAAGCCTGGCCCGATCTTCCCGGAATAATACCTCAAGGGTGCTTTTCTATCTCCTATCGGTGCTACACCATTTCCAGTGAGACTCCGGGCCATCCATTCATATCCATCCATTAGGCGGGAGTCTGAATAACCCATATCTACCATAGCTGCCAGGATGTTTCCTTGCAAGCAATCAATAGTACCGGATGGCGGACCGCTAGAGGATATTTGTCCTTTGGGCGACATCGCATTGTCCAGGTAATGACTGCATGCCGCTGATATCTTCGGGTAAATCTCAACCTTGGCTCCTAGTTGTGATAGTAGAATAATTGACCAGGCGGAGCTGCGGTATTTTGGCCGGTAACCGTGATCATCATTTTCCCAGAAACCATCAGGATGCATTTGACCAAGGACATCAGAAATTGGCCCTTTAGAGTGTGCGATCTCTCTGGCTGTCTCAAGCTCGCTATCTAAGTGTGAGAAAAGACGATGTAAAGCAAGATATCTTGCACCGGGATCTTCGGGATCCAGGAGCCAGTCTCTGGTCTGGTCAGGTATATGTGTTGTTTTGTTCATCGTATTTCATCAAGTATAGTTGTTAATGGGAAAAGGCTAAAGAATGGTTTTTAATCCTGGAAGCCGGCGTAGCAGGCTTGCGGCAAAAAAACATAATATTATGGTTGGGGCAGCGAGCAAAGCAAACTTTGCTAAGGGCTGCATACGGAAATTTTGGAACAAGGCAGTAAAAATTACCAAAACCAGGGGGTGAAAAATATAGGTTGCGTAAGAACTGGCTGCCAGTTCGCGAGATAATTCTGTGTTCTTGTTTAGATAATTGTAAAATAGTGAAATTATTGTAGCAGACATGCTTAGACAATATACCTGTTCCCAGATCGAGAATGCCAATGACTGCCAGGTCACCCCCCCCAGGGCAGAATTGACATTGCCACTGGCTCCACCAACGAGGATAAACAGAATTGGCATGATTATGATTAAGCCGATCGTGAATGGGAGCCAAAATTTCACAGAGATAGATTGCACCCTCTCATGCCAATTTACCAGATAAACGAAGACCCCTGCAAAGAACATGAATATGTATTGAATTACATGGGGCAATTGAAGATTGAGCGGCTGGAATACATAACCTATCGGTAAGTAAATACGGATCAGGAAAGTCAATAGGCCAATGAAAACCGCCGCCAGGAGAAATCCATACCTTCCGGGAATTCTCAGCTGGCTTGAGAAGCGGCGGATGCTTTTTATTAAAAAGGGCAGGATAAACGAGAAGATCAGCAAAAGCATAATGAACCACATTGGCCCGAGTTCGTACCCAAAATTTATTTGCATGTATATATTGAGAATTTCACCTAGGTTCATTGGAATGTTATAGGTGATATTACGGAATGTTATTCGCAAAATTGGAGAAATCAAATAAACATATAAGAGTATCGGGATACCAAGACGGATCAGGCGTTGAGGAAGGTAGGATTGGACACCATTATTTGAAATGGATTTTGCAGAAAAGAAACCGCTCAACAAGAAAAATAGCCCCATTGAATAGGCTTGATTACCAGCAGCAAATAACACCAGCGTGGCCATCGGAATCAGTTTAAGTTGAGAAACCTCGAATTCGTTATAATACCAGCCTCCCGGGGCACCATAAGTGATCGAGAGGTGATTTAGAATCACGACCGCGGTTAGAAAGATCCGAATATTATCGATGTAGTTCAGGCGTCTCTCAGTCATAGTTGCGGCTGGGCGAGTATGAAAATGTGACTTAAATTATTTTAAGCTGGATAATCCCGGTGATGAAACATATAGCTTTTTCAATATGTCTAGTGAATCAACGATTGTGCCTGTTGACTTTTCCAGGCGTTGTTTGCTGTGATGTCCTTTTGGGATCAAACAACATCGCAGGCCTAGCTGCTGGGCAATGTCTGCATCGTGCAAAGTGTCACCGATTAACAGAATGGAATGGGTTGGAATTGTAAGTTTTTGAAGATGTTCTCTAGCCAGGGAGAGTTTTCCGGCTGCGTGGTGGTTGTCTAATCCATCGACCAATATAAAATAATTTTGAACTTTGTAATCAATCACTGCTTGATCGAGATAAGATTTTTTGCTGGCAGAAAGAATTGATTGGCTTATTCCATTGGTATGAAGAAGTTGAAGTAGTCCTGTAGATCCATCCATTAGGGGACAACTTAGCCGACCTGCTTCGTAGGCAGTGATGAATTCTGTGCTGATATCTTCAAAAGGTTCAACAGAAAAATCGAATCCCAGTTTTAGATAATAATCTATGACCGGAAACCCAAAAATATCTAAATAAGTATTACGCGAAACCGTTTTCATGCCCCTATTATTTAACAGATCATTAATTACCGCCAGGCACAGGTCAAGATCGTCCAATAAGGTTCCATTCCAATCCCAGATAATATGCTGGATTCCCTGAAATAACTGAGAGGGCAGTACGCTTGGCTGTTTATTTTCAGCCAGATTATTCAAGCGGGGTTTTGGTGGCAAGCTGATAGAAGTATGGATAGAGGCTTTTCCGGTGCGTTTTTTCACCCAGAAGAAGATGAGCAGGATGCCAACGAAATTAGACATAATCCCCAGGAAACCGCCTTCAGGACCAAAAGCACCTCCGGTTAACCAGTCCGGTCCTAATTGCTGAACCTGGATCAGAGTTGCGGATCTGAAATCGGCACCGCTGACCGGGAATCCGAATATATTCCCCTGAAAAAAGTTCCAACTGATATGCAGGCCGATCGGAATGGCTAACTCACCAGTGAGCGTAAAACCGGTAGCCAGGAATATCCCAGCCATGCATATATTAATAGTGCTGAATAAAGTGGCGTTTGGATTCGCAGCATGGGCCAGGCCAAAGAACGCTGAACTAATCAAGACGGCTAGCAGGATGGCAGTGCGTGGACCAATCTTCTTGCCCGAGAAACCTTCCGCCAGATTTTTCAGATGATACCCTCTGCTCAACAGTTCTTCATAAAACCCTACCATGATAAATATGAGTAACGGTATTAATATCGCTGGAAAGAATGGTAGACCTGGTATATTTGAGACAAGGAATCCTGTAGGTCGGATCCAACCTGCAGCAAGTTCCAGCAAGAATATACCTGTGATTAAAATACCACCCAAACCAATCCCAAACCAGAAATCTTTCCACCATCCGGACGTGAACCTGAACCCAAAATCGGAAAATGGGCGGCGATCTAAAAAATGACCGGCGAGCCAGACGCTGAGGGATAAGAATAATCCTCTCACTAAAAAGGATAGAAGTAGTATAAACGGGGTTGGTTTTCCCAGTCCGGGATCTCTGAAAAGCAAAGCACTAACCAGAGATATGAGCAGTTCGCTGATAACCAACAGGAATATTAATATGATGGCTTGAAGTAATAATCGCCAGACCATTCTTATGCGTTTTTCCTGTTTATTCCAGAAGATTTGCTTGATAAATTCCAAAGGTTTTCCTGTTGAGTTGTTGTGAGGTGTTGATGGTTTGGACGTCTGACAAGGTTTAAGAATATTCAAATTCTATCATGAGACTGCACCCTTGGATTGGAGAGGACGGGGGTATGGACTCGGATTTGGCTGTTGTATCGTTCAACTGTGGGAGCTCAATAAAACCAAAGATAGCAACTAATGGGCAATGTAGGGATTTCACCATCCACCTGTACCACCCTGGGCTCCAGGAGCATTAAAAATAACAACTATCAATTTAAAAATAAGTAAAAGAATGTAGATATGTGGGGATATAAATATGAAATTATTAAATATTTTGATTGTTTTATTTTTCGAATCCATTGTTTTCTCCTCATAGACTAGAATTCAATATGAAACCTGATCCTAATATAGCGAAAGTTAGGCTATTAATTAGTCTCTTAAAATGAATTTCAATATCAGAGAAGAAAAACCGATTATTAACTAATCAATCGTTCCTTTAGTTGTTTGGTTTCTAAGGATGGGGATATATTATAAATTAAATTTAGATTTTCACTACATTTATTATAAATTCTTAATATTCCATTTCTGTCAGAGAGATTTGCATAGGCGTTCATACAGAATTGGTAAGCTTTTTCTTGACACGGTTCAATGTCTAGTAATTTTTGACAATATTTTATGCAGGCCTGGTTTTGATTTTGATCCAGTTTGTGCTCGGCTAAGATTAAAAGGGCCCGTTCGTATTTACGGGATAAGCTCTGGCGGATGGGCTCCACCCAGACACCGCTCAATTGGGGAGAATAGGGGTGGTTGTAAAGTTCTGCTGCTTCCCGAAAATATTCGACCCGCTCGTGTAAGTGGTGTTCCTTTTCAGCCTTTTGAATGAGGGATAAAAACTTCTCTACGTCATAGGAATATGGCTGCTCTTTATTGTAAGAGTAAGATTTTGTTTCAGGACTGTATAGGATGGCATCGCGGCCAATAGAACGGCGCATGCGGTAAATGGTATTTTTGAACTGGCAGGTAAGCTGGGTAGGTGAACTGTCCGGCCAGAATAATAAGCCAATCTGCTCTTTTGTGGCCCCTCGGGGGAGGGTTAATAGATAAAAGAATAACTCCCGGACGGTTTTTTGATATATCCATTCTGGGGAATCTATCTTTTCGCTATTGACTAGAACCTGATTTTGTCCCAGGGCTGTGATATCCAAATTATTAGCGGCGAGATGGCGCGAACTCTGTTCAGGAAAAATCTCTTTTTGCCAAAGGGGAAGACGCTTACAGTAAATATCAAGATCTTCGAGCAGAGATTCAAGGACTGGGCTTTTGGGGCTGTTATTCAAGGTATCTTTAAAATTTATGGCCTGAAAATGCAGTTCAGGGAGGAGCGGTTGGTTGGTTTCAAGAGGCACCAGACTGGCGATCAAATCTTTGATGCGCTGCCTACTTGTTCGAGGCGAGGAAATTAGGTGGCTGATAAGCACCAGGCCCATACGCGCTTTGGCTAGCTCAATAGGTTTTCCTGTACTCTTAAATATGCTTTCAGCTTGTATAAAGGATTCCCGAGAGGAAAGGTGGTCATTCAGGGCCATTTGTTGGAATCCCATTTCAAGGTGCCATTGGCCAAGTTCGTTCCGGGAAGATCCTTGTAAAATAAAAGTATATGCGATTTGAAGATTATCAGCTGCTTGATTATTTTTACCAAGATACCGATAATTAATAGCGCGATTTAAGGTGATGTATGATAGCAGATAACCTTCCTTGATTTGATCAGCAATGTTCCTTGATTCTTCATATTTATTGAGTCCATTTCTGAATAGTTTTATCGAAGATGACAAATCTCCTGCGCTGGCGATGGCCAGGGCTTGCAAACGGACGTTAGATGATTCTTGTGCATATATGAGGGCTTTTTGCAAGAATGTGTTCGCGTTATTGTATTCACCATTTAGTATTGCTAAATATCCAAGGTTGTTGTTTAGAATTGAAAGTTTGTTTTTATTTTTTGTTTGAGCCCAATACGAAAGAGATTCTTCAAATTGATCCTTTGCATTAATATAATCACCAACTTGCATATAAGCATGCCCTAAATCTATTTGAACCTGTGCAGCATTAAATTTCTTCTGAAATTTCTGGTATTCTTCGAGGGAAAGCTTGAGATTTGTTATGGAATCGAGGTTTTTTCCCAGTCTGCCATACGCTATCCCTCTTTCTCTGTATGCTTCTGCTATAAGTGGGTTATCAAACGAATCTCCCTGAGAAAGATCTATTGCATTGATACTATCATCTAGAGCTTATGTATAATTTCCTAAAATTCTGTTCGATGTCGCGCGCCAAGTGAACGCTGTAATTAGGAAGTCGTCACTAGTATATACTTGATTGTTAATTGCATAATTTATTTTTGATTGACCTTGTTGGGGGTTTCCTGTTTCAGTTAATATAAAACCATGTAATAAATATAACCATGGCAAAGATTCGAAACCTTCTTCTGGGAGCAGTTCCAACCAGGAAGAAAGCAGTTTCGTTCGGCCCTGATGGATGAGGGTTGTATTTGCCTGGTCGATCACTTTTGCCATCAATGCAGGTCTGCCGATCTGACTTGCGGCTGCAAATGCATTTTCCCAGGATCCCGACTTCAAATAGATATCTAATAACCTGGAGTAGATCTTTTTCTCGTCTACGGGAAAGCGATCATGGAAACGAGCCCGTAGAAAATCCCTGAACAGAGAATGGTAACGGATCCATGAGTCTTCATCTTCAACCTGCTGAACAAAAAGGTTCTTCTGCTGTAAATCGAAAATTAACTCAGACCAGCAGTCAGTATCTGTATGACCAAGGACAAGATCACAGAAGTCGGAATTGAACTCTTCTAGCAGGGAGGATCTCATTAGAAAATCTTGGAGGGCTGGAGTTTGTTTCTCTAATACTTGTTCCGCCAGATAGTGAAATAGATCAACGCCTGTGATCCTGCCTTTTTTCCCAGACCCGGGTAAGTGGGCCAAGTCAGTATCTGCCGAAAAGACCAGTCCAGTTATCCAGCCTTCAGTTCTATCTAGCAAAGTTTCTGTTTCTTCGTCGGTGATCTCACGGCGTAAGATGTCACGGTAATAGGATTTGATCTCGCTCGTTTGAAAAGCCAATTCATCAAAACCAATACCTTTGACCAGTCTTCTTCCGATTAATAGCGTCAGGTCGGGGAAATCGAATAAGGTTCGGGAGGCCATAACCAGGTGCGTGTTGTCGTCCATTTCTTGACCGAACTGACTGATGAATGAACAAATATCTTTATCGGAATTTAGATGGTGGAAATCGTCGAGGAATATTACAAAGTGTTCAGATATCGTTTGATATATCTCGTTGATTAGAATGCTGATAACTTGGGCGGGATACTGAAGAGGGTTAGTCTGATTCTCCAATAAGGAAAGAGCTTCGCTTCCGAATGTCGGGAATTGAATTCTAATAGCCTGGACTAGATGTGATAAAAACCTGTTGGGGTCGAGATCAAGGGGATCTGTCGTAAACCAGCAAACAGGATAATTCGCCTGGTGCGCCAGATCGATCATCAGGCTGGTTTTGCCATAGCCGGCAGGAGCGGAGATAAGCGTGTAGGGGTAGTCTAGTACATCATCAAACACAGATATAAGCCGGGACCTGCTTAAGAGATCCGGCCGGCGTCTGGGAATGATTATTTTTGTACGTGTAACAGTTACACTCATAAGTGGTCTTCCCCCACGGCATACATAAGTGGAAACGTGTTACTATTTTCATTATAGACCCTAAAACCTGCTTATGGCAATCTTCTAAAGCTATTATTTTATAACGCGTTGATCTGATCTGGGGATAAATAATGGAATCTAACGCAGCTGGACAGAAAGTTATATCAAATCTCTGGCGGTCGATATTTTGGATCTCATTTCCTTTTGGTGTGTTGAGCTTTTTACTCCCAATTTATGGGCGGGAGATTGGTGCCTCCGCTCTTGAAATAGGTGGTTTTTTCTCAGCATTCTCACTTGTGCCAGCAATTATTCGTCCATTCCTCGGAAAGGCCCTCGACCGTTGGGGGAGACGGCCATTTTTGATCATTGGTTTGATCGGATATTTGTTTGCTACAGTTGTTTTTTCCTTTGCGGGAACGGTGTCTATGTTGACTGTAGCTAGATTCTTCCAAGGTATTGGATCAGCTTTTTTATGGATTGCTACATTTACAATGATCGCGGATCTTGCCAAAAAAACTGGTAGAGGGCATAACTTCGGTTCGATTGATGAAGCAAGCTACCGGGGCGGAATAATTGGTACGACTCTCGGGCTGACATTTGTTTTTACATTACAGGGTGCGACAGATTGGAGCTTTCAAAGAATTTGGTTTTGGTTATTTTTGATTTACCTGATTCCTACAGCTATCGGTATATATTTTGGGATAAAGGGAACGAAAGAGACCTTACCAGTTATCGAAGATAATATTCCAGAAAGTAAACCGTTCTCGAAACAGCTTCTGGTTTTGATGGGTATAGTCCTTCTCACGGGAGCATCTCAAGCTATGGTTTGGCCGCTATTGATGATATTTTTACAGGACCATCTAGGTGCCGGAATAACCTCATTGGCACTTGCTTATCTACCTGCTGCTTTGATCAGCTCTTTTTTACCTTCTAGAATGGGGAAATTAACAGACCGGTGGGGGAGAAAAGGGCCGATGATTATAGGCCTGATGGTGGGTGCAGTCGCTTCGGTGGCGATCCCTCATTTGGGCAGTATTATTGCTCTCACCCTTTTATGGTGCCTGGAGACAATTGGGTATACGATATCTATTCCTGCAGAGCGAGCATTTGTGGCTGATATTGCTGGGGAAGATATTCGGGGTAGTAGTTATGGGATGTATACCTTTTCTTATTTCCTGGGTGCTGCCATTGGACCGCTGGCAGGCGGTTGGCTTTATGATAATGTAGACAAGGCAACGCCGTTTTATCTAAATACAATCGTTCTAATCATTGGTGCGATTTTAGTGGGGATAGCGTTGAAAGAAAGCCATCCCGTGAACAGAAATAGAACACCAGTTGAAGGCTGATATACCCCGTTAGGCGACTGTAATATCATCTGCAATCTCCACCTATAAAACAAACCTCCCTCTGGTATAGTAGAACAGAACAAGTGTTCTAATACTGTTGAGGTGGCAGATGAAGTACGAAAACTATTTTCAACCGGATACTCTTATCCGAGGAAAGCTCTATTACATCAAAACCACAAGCCCTGATTTACCAAACAAATTATTACCTGTAAATTTTGTTGATTACCGGCCACATCCTGCTGAGGTCCTGGTCCGGGATGGCAGCAGAACAAAAGTCATTCGCAGGGTTATTTTATTTCAAAAGAATGGCGGAAAGTAGAAAACAATAATTCTAGATAGGGGTGCCGGGATCAATAAGACTTTAACTCATCATCAGTAATGGGTTTGAAGGGTTTGTTTGGGGCGTACGCAGCGTGTTCAGTGTACAGCCAGATTGTGAAATCCTCCAAAGTGTTAATTTTCTGAATTGAGCTTCTGAGATTAAAGAGGCTGTTATTTTCGCGTTGGACCCGGGCTGAGAGAGCTGGAGGCGATAAGCCATCATCTGGTGAGATTTCAAAGTTCATTTCATATTTATAGGGTAATGGTGGAAGATTGAATACACACTCAAATATCGCTTTGGTGCGCGGCATATGGAATTCAGATGTAACTATCAGCAGCTTTTTGAGCGTAAGAGGTTCGGTGAACAGCATCCGGGCGAAGTAGGCGTTACCGATGGTGTCGTATGAGCTGATCTCTGATAACAGGCGATCTGAGCTGATGCCCGCACTGCTTAGATATTTAGCCATTTCGTGGGATTCGAAGAACGGGAATCCACTTGGGTTTAACGGGGGAGGTTTATGAACAGTGCCGCCGGATAATAATATTATCCAATGACATTCATCCTCCAAGGTTAACACGTGTTCTAAACGAGCGATCGTCCAGGGTGGCAGAGAGCCATCATTTATTAATCCGCCGCCCGGGATAAGAATAGAATCGTATATCGGCATAATGCTCAAAAAAGTAAATACCCTTTACGGATAGACGTCTATGATCGAATTTAAATAAGGAATTTGCCATTCTTCATGATCATCTTGTCGTCCAAGTGGATCGTGCAGTTCACGGGAACAACATCTACATGAACGTCAGAACTCCAGTCTGCCCCGGTCTCATACCCAATTGGATTTCCAAACGCGACATGAATGCCGGGAATCTTCTCGTCCTGAAGGAGGTTTCCGCTTAATTCTGTGACTGCTGTATTGGTGCCGATCGCAAACTCTCCCACGCGCAGGCCGTTTTCCGAAGATTTTAGATACGCAATGAATTCATCAGCGATAGATTGATCCTGGCAGGAGACTTCCTCGACAATTCCGTTTTTGACTTTAATGGTCAGAGGTGAGTCCAGAACGCCATATTTGGGGGAAAAATAGTCACCCAATACGTCAGCTACAATTATGCCGTCCAATGTTTGCGGGCAGGTAAAGACCTCACCTTCCGGTAAATTTCCCCAATCGCCAGCGGTATGATACAAACCGTGGCACGGCACCCACTTATAATCCGGGTTGAATGTTGCGGTGATGTCGGTTCCTTTTTGGGATGTCACTTTAATAGTTTTTGCATCCTTGACCAAATCAAGTATCTCAAATGTCAGACGATTGATCTCAACATAATCAGCAGTCATACCTTGCTTGATCAGAGGAGTAGTGATGCCGATCATATGGCCATGCCGGGGAAGAGGGAGATTAAGTTCCGCGAATGTATCCCGGATCTCCTTGTTTAGTGCCATGCGCATTTTTACTTCGCCTTCCTGTCCGTCAGCGGCAAAGAATGTCACGGTGGGTTTGAAATTTGCAAGTTCCTTGATCATCGCCGATGGAACATCGGTCATTGGACGGGTTCCATATTCTTCAAGTTTGATCAGCCTGGATTGAGCTCCAATTCTATTGGATTCAGCAGTTAAGGCTTTTCCTATCGATAATGTTTTTAGGTCGGATATTACAAATACCTTATCTGCCTGAGTTACGTTCATACATACCCTAACTGCATTTTGGATCCCTGTGTTGAATTTTTCATTTGTCATGATAAGTTCCTTATGAACTGTTTTAGGATCATCCGATTTTTATACATTGAATCTGAAATAGATTACATCTCCGTCACTAACAGTATAATCCTTTCCTTCTATTTGTAATTTACCAGCTTCTTTTGCGGCCGAGTTACTGCCAAGAGCGTTAAAGACTTCAAATGGGAGTACTTCAGCCTTTATGAAGCCCCGTTCGAAATCAGAGTGGATCTTTCCGGCCGCCTGAGGTGCTTTGCCGCCTTGTTCCAGGGTCCAGGCCCGAACTTCCTGATCGTTATAAGTAAAAAAACTGATCAGATCCAAGGTCTGGTAACCCGTGCGTATGATTTGCTCCAATCCGCTGGCAGGGATGCCAGAAAGTTCCATATAGTCCAATTTTTCTTCATCGGAGAGCATGTTCAGTTCCGATTCGATCAGGGCGCTGATCTGGACCCATTTGGCATTCTCGTTGGCAGCGATCTCTTGAATGACTGAGAGTTGAGGATGAACCGCAGATAAATAATCCTCTCCGATATTTGCTGTATAAATAACTGGTTTGGCGGAAAGGAATCTCAACTCGTGGTTAAGTTCCCCGAACCTGGGATCAAATATATCGGGAAATACAGAAAGTGGTTTTCCGCTTTCTAGGTGATCTCCAACTTTGTCAGCCATTTCAGATAATGTTGAAAGAGTTTTGTCTCCTTTTAACTGGCGGGATAATTTTTCTTTCTTGTTGGTGATCTGTTCCAGATCAGAAAGTATCAATTCCAGCTGAATTACGGCAATGTCTTCTTTGGGTAGGGGTTTCTCGTTGACGTGGATAACATTTGGATCATCAAAACAACGCACAACATGCAGCAGGGCATCTGTATTACGGATATTTCCAAGAAATTTGTTTCCCAAGCCTTCGCCTTCGCTTGCTCCTTTTACAAGGCCAGCAATATCAACAAATTCGATTGTAGCCCGGATGATTTTATCAACGCCGACTAGTTCGCTCAATCTGTCAAGGCGCTGGTCTGGAAGGGGTACAATTGCCTGGTTGGGTTCAATGGTGCAGAAAGGATAATTGGCAACCTCGGCGTTTTGAGCCTGGGTCAGGACATTAAATAGTGTGCTCTTTCCTACATTAGGTAATCCAATGATCCCGATCCGAAGCGTCATGCTTTCCTCTGTTGTTTTGATTCCTATCCCTGAATCTTACCAGAAACCTATACCTGAAAAAGGATGAAATACAAATTATGGTAAGATGAAACCTATTCATTGTACTTATTTATTTTTGCGTGCCGATAGAGCTGAATAATAGTTTAATAATACAGCCACTATCAACGCTGACCAGCGGGAGGATTTACCAATGGCAATTGCAATTATTTCTGATACTGATACTAGTTTGTCCCAGGAAAGTTTGGATAAATACGGCATTACCCAGGTTTCGATCACGATCCATTTTGGTGACGAAATATTGAAAGCTTGCTCCGGGATAACTGATGAAGAACTGGTTGAACGGGTGATCAGGGATGGAGTATTGCCAACCACAGCAGCCCCTTCGCCTGGTGATTTTTCTAAAGCTTATCAGGCTGCATTTGATAGTGGAGCGGACGAGATCATCTGCCTTACAGTAAGTGCAGGAGTAAGTGCTACTTATCAATCGGCTGTAACAGCTTCCGAATTGTTCCCTGAAAAAAAGATCACCCTTGTTGACACAGAAAGCATCAGTATGGGGCAGGGATTTATGGTGTTAAAAGCGGCAGAGTTAGCCAGGGCGGGAAAAAATACAGAAGAGATTATAGTTGGAGCGAAAGAAGTCAGGGAAAGGACTCATTTATTAGGTGCGCTGGATACATTAAAGTTCATGGCGATGAGCGGTAGGGTCGGTTCGCTATCAGCAGAAATGGCAGCCTTAATGAGCATCAAGCCAATTTTGACGATCAAGGATGGGAAACTGGAATTACTTGAAAAAGTTCGAACCCGGAAAAAAGCCTGGGCTCGTATCCTTGAATTAACCGCTGAACGACTAGGCGAGGGTGAATTCGAATCTATATTCATACTGCATGTAGCAGCCAGCAAAGCGGCGGATGAGTTCGAAGAACTTCTGCGGGATGTAGTGCCTTGTCCGGAATACATTCCACGTACAGAATTAACACCGGGCCTTTCTGTCCATACTGGAGGGGGTTTTGTTGGGCTTGCATTCACTACCCGACCCTAACAGTATTTTCTGGCTGATATCTCACCTGACCCAATTAATAAGAACTATATTGGACCTTCCTTGAATCAGCGGGAAGGTCTATTCTATCTACATTGATTGCACTATAATAGGGAGCAGAAATTTTACAAGTGATTGATATTAACGAGGAGCGAGGATGGAAGAGTCAAAATATAATGCTACAGTAGTTGGAAAAATTCTGCTTACTCCAGATATCATGACCCTAAGGGTTGACACGGATGAACCGCGAGATGCGTTCAGTGCGGGTCAATATACCTTAGTTGGTTTATATGGAAAGGAAGGACGCTCGGTCAATTCATCCGAGGAAACTGATCCGGTAGAACCCGATAAATTAATCCAGCGGCCCTATTCCATCGCTTCCACGACTGACCAGGTGCAACAGTTTGAGTTTTATATATCTCAGGTAAAATCGGGCCAACTGACTCCCAGACTCTTTAATTTAAATCCTGGAGATCGACTCTTTGTGAGTAAAAGAATTGTTGGTGTGTTCAAACTAGCGGATACACCTCAGAATCAAGATATCGTAATGATAGCTACCGGAACAGGCTTAGCGCCTTACCTCAGTTTCCTCAGATCCTATCTGACAGACCGGCCAAAATCCAAAATGACAGTCATTCAGGGGGCAGCCAAACAATGGGACCTTGGTTATTATAGTGAACTTTCTTTCCTGGATTCCTCGTTTGATAATTTTACATATATTCCTACCCTACCAGAAGCAGATCAGACCTGGACTGGTTATAAACTCTGGATCGACGATTTGCTTAAACAAGATGTTTTGATGAAAGAAACTGGGATAGAAGTAGACCCTGATAATACTCATTTTTTCCTGTGTGGAAATCCCAAAATGGTAGAAGGGGTCTCGAACTGGCTAAAAGATAAAGGATATTCAAGACATACTAGGAAAGAACCTGGGGCTTTACACATTGAGGAATTTTATTCCTGATTCGACCCTTGTTAACCCATGGGCCTGAGACTTTATAGCAGTTTCAGGCTCATTTTATGTTAAGTCTTATTGTGAAAGAATATGAAAATTAATGAATTAGCTGATGCAGGAAAAAAATATCTAGGTGACTTGCTTTTGATCCTGAAAGCCGCGACAAAAAACTTCCAAAAGCAGGGTGCTGCCAGGGGAGCCGCTGGGATGGCTTATTACACATTGCTCTCCTTTTTTCCCTTGTTAATTGTCCTGGTTACGATTGGATCCTATTTTGTTAATGGTGAAGAGGCCAGCAGCAAGGTAGCTCAATTGATCATCAGTGCCATCCCCGTTTCACAGCAATTTGTAGAATTAAATATTCAGCGGATCCTAATCCTTAGAAATTCGGTCGGGGTCGCGAGTTTGATCGTGTTCATTTGGTCAGGATCCAACGCTTTTTCTATGATGGTTCACCATATCACCAACGCCTGGCCGGAGACTGAACGAAGGACATTTTTTCAAAAGCGATTATTTGGTCTGGCGATGGTGATCGCGATCATATTGCTGTTATTTATCTTGATGTTATCTTCGACCTTATTGAATATTCTTATTAAATACAAAAATACAGTCCCTGGTTTGGACCTGTTATTTAATACCTGGTTGTGGAATTTTGGCGCTAAGGTTTTGTATTGGGCTGTGCCATTTTTGTTTTTCTACAGTTTGTACAGGATCATTCCAATGGGTCGCGTACCTGTAAGAGCTGCCGGATTTAGTGCGTTTGGGATTACATTGATCTGGCGTTTTGCTTCCACCGTCTTTCAGTGGTATTTGGGAAGCGGGTTTGCCAGATACGAAGTTATTTTTGGATCACTGAGCGCCGTTGTGGTTTTATTGTTTTGGATCTACATCAGTGCAATGATCCTGTTTTTTGGCGCGCATTTATGTGCGGCTAGTTCAGGGAAAGTCACCTTGAAAGGCAAGAATGAGACCAATCTTCCCTGACTGGAACCTAATAAATAATTTGAAGCGAAAAGAGTCAGGGGGAAATTTGATCTGGATGCGACCAATCAAGGAAGACACTCAGAATGCGCAGGTTGATCTCAAAATCGGAATCCTGATGGTTGGTCAGCTCAATGTCAACCCCAGCAATTCCTTGGTCAGATACCCAATCAACCAATTGTCCTGTGTACATACAGCCTGCGTCGATTGGCGGGTAGGGGTAAGGACTGACTTGAGCCATTACTTCAGCAAGGGATAGGGATCCTTCATCCGCCGGCTGTCCTCCCGGGAATATACCCAGGGCGGCGCTGTGGTAGCTGATAAAAGCTTGCAGGTCATGGCCTTCAACAAATGCCATCAAAGCCTGTGTTTCAGGTTCAGAAGCAGCCGAAACGCCGCCGGTGATTGGAATGTAATCCCAGCAGCCGGGCCGGGGCCATTCGATCTTCCAGTTTGAAGGGAAATTCCTGTTAATATCTACGTTATTTTCGTTAGCCCTGCCACCAAATCCTCTAGATCGCTCGAATCCATCAGGGTTTAAAGCCTTGAGGATATAAAGGGTTTGATCAGGTGGAATGATTTCCTGGTGGGATTCAAGATATTGGATCAGCTCTCCAGACAAGACGATTGTATTATATTCGTAGCCCCCGTGAATACCTGCAACGATCATTTTTTCAATCGTACCATTACCGAATTGGTAAACCTCCAGAGGCCTTCCAGCAACAGAATAACCGATGATCTGGGGTTGTGGAGTAGTGGGAGTGGGTGTTGGTGGAACCGGACTGGGAGTCGCTGTGGGAGCTGGAATTGTAGAAGATGCCGTAGGCGGTATTAGCGACGGTGTCAGAGATAGCGAAGGTGATGGAGTGAGTGTGCTGGTATTTAAATTAGCGAACCCTCTGATTTCTCCCTGAAAGTAAAAAGCAGTAATACCAATAATAACGAAGAAAATTAGGGACCAGAGGAAAATGACAATCCTGGACAAACCTTTGCGCATAGATATAACCTGCCGTTTACTCTTCAGTATTTTTAATGATGGAAACGGTTTCAATTAGTAAAGTATTACATCCTGCATCTTGCCATTTTCCTAAAAAAGCCTCATCGAATTGGTAAGCCTTAACATTGTAAATTTCACGACCGGTGATCTTGACTGTATCCCAGGTTTGTATCTTTAATAATTCTTGATAGATTTCTTTATTGGCAGGAAAGGCATGGATTAAATTGATCGATCCATTCGGGTTGCTGGTTTGTGTAGATTTCCAGACGAACTTATGATCTATTACATTTGTGTCAACAATATCTGGATTGGAAAAATCTGCTGTCGTTACCAGAATGTCATGGGTTAGTATGCGGAACTCATTTATTCGAATTGGGGAGATGTGGCGGACAGTACCAATATATTTAGATTCTCCGATATCCTCAAATTGTACTTCCCAATATATATCCTCAGAAGATACAGTTTCGTATGAGTTGCTGACCACTAGGTCATCGAAATCATTTCCGATCAAACCATACAAACTTATGTTGACCCGAAAATAGATGAAAGGAGCGGCAACAATCACGGCAAATAGTGCGATAAAGCCGCACGATACCGGCAGGTTTGTGATCCAATCTGAGAATAACCTGACGATTCCACCAATACTACCTTTCTCCTTTTTGGAAACGGCGGCGGCCAGTGTTATGTTTTTGCCAGATTGTTGAATGGTTAACTCAGGATCAACTTGTGCAGACTGATCAAGCTTCTTTAGATATTGCAAAGCGCCTTGATGAGATGGATCCAGGGTTAGGATCTTGCCAAGAATGGATCTTTTCTCTTTATCATTATTTGCAACTTCAAGAGCCCACTGCCAGGCCATAAGATTACCGGGATCTTCACGGAGTTCGGCGAGGATCAAGCTTCTGGCTTGAGGGCTGTCACTCTCTCGGAGAGCCGTGATTGCCTGTCTTAATCTTGTTGAATGTATTTCTACCATAATTACTTTTTCTGAGAATTATTGATAACACAACAATTTTCTGATTTCGGATATTACATCATAACATGAAAAAACACCAGAATTTGGATGCTTTTCAGCTAACGCATTTACAACGAGCTTTCAGCATGCCCCCCTTGAATTTGAAGAAAAAATGTCGGAAAAGACCAATATCGGATATGATTTGTTTATGATCCGTCTAAACTCAATAAATCTACCCTTTGACCACACAGAAGCAGATGCTGAAAATGCGATCCTGAAGCTCCTGAATATACCAAGGAATAATCTGCTCTCTTATCGAATACTAAGACGCAGCCTGGATGCCCGCAAGCATCGGCCTCTGTTGCGCGTATATAGTTTTCTTGTTGAAGTGAAAGACCAGGATGCCCTTTCCGGGATCGTCGGAAAATCTGACAAGATCACGGTTGTTAGCGATAAAAAATATCAGATACCTGTGCTGATAAATAAAAATGGTGGGAATCCGCCCCTGATCATTGGCACCGGCCCGGCTGGTATATTTGCCGGGTTGATCCTGGCGGAAGCAGGGTTGAATCCGATACTCATGGAAAGAGGAAAACCGGTTGAGCAGAGAACGAAAGATGTCCGTGAGTTTTGGAAAAACCGGACGCTGAAACTGGAATCAAATGTACAGTTTGGAGAAGGTGGAGCCGGGACTTTCTCAGATGGAAAATTGCGGACCCGGGTGAAAGATAAATCTCAGCGGACACAAAATATTCTTGGCGAATTGGTAAAAGCGGGAGCACCAGACGAGATCATTTTTGATCACAAACCCCATGTAGGTACAGCCAATCTGGTACGGGTAGTAGAAAATATCAGAGAGAAAATTGAAGCACTTGGTGGTGAGTATAAGTTTGATTCAAGAGTTGATGAGCTGCTGGTAGAGAATGGAAAGATCATTGGCGTAAAGCTCAATACTGGCGGTGAGGTATTCTCAAATACTGTTGTGCTGGCAATTGGACACAGTGCCCGGGATACATTCGTGATGCTGCAAAGAGCAGGAATTCAGTTAGCGCCCAAACCCTTTTCTGTGGGTTTCAGAATCGAACATCCCCAGGAACTGATCGATAACAACCAATATGGCAAATACGCTGGGCATCCTAAATTAGGTGCGGCAGAATATCAGCTTGCCTACCGCACTTCAACAGGAAGGTCGGTCTATAGTTTTTGTATGTGTCCCGGAGGAACAGTCATAGGATCTTCTTCTGAAGAGAACGTAGTTGTCACCAACGGTATGAGTCAATATGCACGGGCAGGTGCCAATGCAAACAGTGCCGTAGTAGCCGAGGTGTTTCCAGAAGATTATGGCAATAATCCACTGGATGGTTTCCAGTTCCAAAGAAAATGGGAAAAGCATGCTTTTGCGTTGGGCGAAGCCAATTATAACGCCCCGGTTCAATTGGTTGGGGACTTTCTGAATGGAGTAAAGCCTACAACTCTTGGCGAAGTAAAACCATCTTACCTTCCGGGATATACAATCTGCGACCTTAGGCAAGCGCTCCCGCTAGAAATTGTGAAAGCTATTTTGGAAGCACTGCCTGTATTTAATAGGAAGATCCCCGGTTTCACAATGGCCGAGGCAGTTTTAACAGGCGTAGAAACCAGGACATCTTCTCCGCTCAGGATAATAAGGGGTGATGATCTGCAGAGTGTATCTTGTGAGGGATTATATCCAGTTGGAGAAGGATCTGGCTATGCAGGTGGCATCATGTCCTCGGCAATCGATGGTATCAAAGCAGCCGAAAAGGTCATTGAAAAGTTGAACAGCAATTGAAATCCAATTCAGGGGAGCGACAAGAATGAAAATTGATGGATCAAGTTTCAAAGACGATTTTGGCAGGACGTTGATGTTAAGGGGTGTGAACCTCGGTGGGAGCAGTAAGGTGCCATATATTCCTGATGGAGCCACCTACCGACATGAGAATTTTTACGAACACAAAAATGTATCTTTCATAGGAAGACCCTTTCCGTTGGAAGAGGCTGATGAGCACTTTGCCAGGTTGAAGTCTTGGGGGTTCACTTTCTTGCGATTCCTGGTTACCTGGGAAGCCATCGAACATGCGGGGCCGGGTATATACGATCTGGATTATCTTGAATATATCAAAGCTGTGCTGGAAATTGCAAACCGATATGACATCAATGTATTTATTGATCCCCATCAGGATGTCTGGAGCCGTTTTTCAGGTGGGGACGGCGCCCCAGGTTGGACATTCGAGAAGGTTGGCCTAGATATCAGAAAATTCCAAGAAACAGGAGCGGCCTTCACACATCAAGCTCATGGCGATCCACTTCCTCAGATGACCTGGTCGACCAATGCAACCAAGCTGGCCGCTGCAACCATGTTCACTTTATTTTTTGGAGGTTCGGATTTTTCTCCTTTTACGAAAATAGACGGTGAATCAACTCAAGAATTCTTGCAGCGGCATTTTATCGGTTCGATCCAAAAACTAGCAGAACACATATCTGATTTGCCCAATGTGGTGGGATATGATTCAATGAATGAGCCGGTTGAGGGTTGGATTGGATTAAAAAACCTGAATGAACGGATCACAACAATTGAAAAGGGCTTCATCCCAAATCCGTTTCAAGCTATGCAGCTAGGATCTGGAATTCCGCTGAGATTGGATAAACTGGAGAGGGGCGTATTTGGCGCCAGAGTGATCGGCCGTGAAATTGTGAATCCTGACGGTACCAGTGTTTGGAAGGATGGGTATGATCCGATCTGGCAGCAGAATGGCGTCTGGAAGGTCATCAAGAATAAACCAATCCTGCTCCAGCCAAATCACTTCGGTTATCGCCAGGGTCAGGTGATAGATTTCAATCGGGATTATTATGTCCCATTTAATAACCGATTTGCAAAAGCTATCCGGTCGGTTCAGCCCACTTCTATGATCTTCGTAGAAAAAGGGTTTGGCCCGGATGGACCAAGTTGGGGATCCGATGATGCCAGAGATATTGTCTACTCGCCGCATTGGTATGATCCGGTTGTCCTGATCATGAAATCATTCAACGGGTGGCTTAATTATGACAGGAAGAAGAACAGGTTATTAATTGGGGCCAAAAAGATTGCATCTTCCTTCAACGAGCAGCTCTCAAGGCCGCTTATTCATGCCCGCGAAAAGATGGGGGATGTTCCTGTCTTGATAGGAGAAGTGGGAATTGCCTATGATCTGGATAAAAAGGCTGCCTTCACAAACGGTGATTTCAGCGCCCAGGAAAAGGCATTTAACAGAACCCTGGAAGCGCTGGAGACCAATCTGCTCCACTATACACTCTGGAACTACACTGCCGATAATACCAACGAACGGGGGGATATGTGGAATAATGAGGATCTTTCTATTTTTAGCAAGGATCAACAGGACGATTCGTCAGATATTAATTCCGGTGGAAGGGCTCTAAAAGCTGTTTTACGGCCTTATCCAATGGCGACTGCCGGAAAGCCTCTGCAGATCAAATTTGATTACAAAACAAAGGAATTTGCCTACCGCTTTCAACATCAATCTGGACTAGAGGAACCAACGATTATTTATTTACCGGAAAATCAGTACCCTGAAGGATGCCAGGTAGAGGTTTCTGATGGCAGGTATGAAATCAATACTGAAGGACAATACCTTTCTTATTGGCATGGCGCTGATCATGATGAGCATCTGATCCGCATCAAGCAATCCTAAGATAATAGATCTGATTAATAAAAAAACGTCCTATATCGATAGGACGTTTTTGGTTGGTTTTTGTCAAACATGCCTTTGATAATATCGGCACAACTGCACTGCTTTTGAATGGGAAAGGTACAAAGAAACTAACTATTTCATTATATAGTGGAAAATCTGTACCTCAAGTCTTATAGTTGATCGGTCGATATCTATGAACGAAAAAAAAGTCCTTATTGTATTGGATGGAATGAAAAGAAAGGTAAAATCTTGGCTGCTGATTTAGGGTAAACTTGTTTAGACAACTGAAAGCCATTCAGGAGACCAACATGCTCAAAAGCAAAACCGCTCGCTATACCATGTTTGGGTCCTTGTACTTTTCTCAGGGTACTGTTTTCTCCTATTTCACTTCATTAAATGCTTTGTACTTCCTGTCAAAAGGTTTATCAATGGCGGATGTGGGAATTTTTGGCGCCATAGCCCTAATTCCTTTCGTGCTCAAGGTCTTTCTGGGGATGTTAAGCGATCGAGTAAACCTGTTTGGAATGGGTCACAGGAAACCTTATATTATCCTGGGTTTACTGATCCAGGCTCTATGTCTCGTAATCGTGCCGTTTATCGATCCAGCGAATGACTACTGGCTATTTGTAGCCATCGCATTTATCCTTCAGTTGGGCATGGCTTTATACGACACCTGCACAGATGGCCTGGCGCTCGATACCACGCCGAGAGATGAGCTGGGCACTATTCAAGGCTTCATGGTAGGTGGTCGGGCGGCTGGCGTGGTGATCACTGCATCCGTTTTGGGATGGTTGGCTCAAGAAGTCTCCTGGACAGCGGTTTTCTGGCTCTTAGGAGCTTTGACGCTAATACCGCTGCCATTTGTGATCTCCCTGCGTGAAGAAGAGAAAGATCCAGCTGAGAAATTTGAATGGAGCGCTTTTTCCGCTTTCAAAGATAAACAAATTATCGCTCTCGCTGCAGCGGGATTTCTATTTTTCATGGTCATTGCCGGCACCAATCAGAACGTCAATCCTTTCCTTGAAACAAATTTTGGGATCTCATTGAGAACGGCAGGATTATATACTACGGTGTGGGGTATAGGTGTCGTCCTCGGGGGTGTGCTTGGCGGTAGGTTGATCGATCGCATCGGACAGCAGAAGAGCACCCGGATCGCATTATACTTTTCGTTTATTTCGATCCTTGTCCTGGCGGTTATCCCAAACCCCGGATTCGCCTGGCCAATCGTATTTATATTTGGGTTATCCTATGGAACTTACCAAACGATTTATTTTTCCCTGGCAATGTACTACACAGAAAAACGGATCGCTGCATCCATGTTCTCGATCTTTATGGCGGTCACTAATATTGGACAAGGGGTAGGGTTTGCTCTAGCCGGCGGGTTGGCAAACATTCCTGCTGTTGGATTCCGGTGGGCCTTTGTGATTATCACGGTGTTTAATCTTGTAGCCTTACCGCTCTTCCCGCTGGTATTCAGCAAGAAACAAGAATAAGGATAAAGGTACCAATTGAACAGAGACGGTTAATCACCGGCTCTATTTTATTCTACTTAATATTATACAAATATCAATAGTGGAGATCACATCAAAATCATTAAATAGACTAAAGACCCAATACAAGGAAAAAAGATAAAGTATCGGAAATAAATAATCAAATGGCTTACAATAATAAAATAGACCCGGGAGAAGTCAAATGAAAGGGATAACAAAAACCATCCCCCAAAAACAAGGGATCGGAGAGGTTGAGGCCTTGTACGCTGGACGAGAAGGAGAATTTGAGTTTCACATGGCAGGCAAACCTTCCCGCTTGATGGTTGGAGATTTTGTCTACACTATCTGGCATGATATGTTGGTGGGACGATGCCAAATTGTACGAATTGAATCCGGTGCTGTGAATCCCAAATCAGGTAAACCGCGCAGCTTGAGTATAGTAAAAACCCCTGGGGAAAAGATTGAAACACCATATCCCCGGAAAGGACATCGAGGCACCCGCTATTATGATGGAGAGGGTTGGGAAAGTTGACAGATCAGATATCTAAACGGATCCCGAGGGATAAATTGCAACAGCCCAGGATATTCATGGGCTGTTTTGCTGTGCCAAATCGGTACTAGATTGGATGTCTTCATCGTCATCACACGGTAAGCTTACGAATTTTAAATTTTATCTCAACTGATCCTGATTATTGATTTTAATCGTCTCGCTGTAATATATAGAATATTCTGGCAATATATGGAATAGGACTTCAATATGGGAAAAAATGTTTGGTGGAATAATACAACAATTTACCAGGTATATCCCCGGTCATATTTTGATACAACGGGTAATGGTATTGGTGATTTGGCTGGAATTGTTTCCAAGCTGGATTACATCAAGGATGTCGGTTTCGAGACCATTTGGTTCTCGCCCTTCTTTAACAGCCCCCAGGCCGATTTTGGATATGATGTCAGCGATTATTATCAAGCAGCGCCTGAATATGGCAGCCAGGAAGATATTTTTGAATTGATAGGGGAGATCCATAAGCGGGATATGAAGGTGGTTTTTGACTTGGTATTGAACCACACATCAGATCAGCATTCCTGGTTCCTCGAGTCACGAGAAAGTTTGAATAACCCCAAACGAAATTGGTATATCTGGCGCGATGGCAAAGGAAAGAAGCCGCCCAATAATTGGAAAGCTTTGCCGGGGGGTTCGGGTTGGCATTATGATGAGACGACTGATCAGTGGTATTACGCTTCATTCCTTCCTTTTCAACCCGATTTGAATTTTCGCAATCCAGAAGTGAAACGAGCCATGTTGGATATGGTTGCCTTTTGGCTAGATCAGGGAGTGGACGGTTTCCGCTTAGATATCTTCCACAGCATCTTTAAGGATAAAGATTTCCGGGATAATCCATTCTCAAAACATTTTGTTCCGTACCACGACAAAGCAGGTTTCTTTCAGGAATATAAATACACTGTCAATCAGCCAGAGACTTTAGAATTTGCAAAGGACGTTAGAAAACTGATTGCGTCCTACCAGCCAGAACGGTTCTTACTGGGAGAGATCTTTGCTGACGACGCGGTCAAACGAGGGTATCTGGGTAAAAACCAGGATGGGTTGAATCTGGTTTTTTCTTGGGACCTGCCCGATGACCGCGTGACAGCGTCTGATCTTAGAAAAGTCGTTGAGAAATATGAAAAAGAGTATCCTGATCCCTATCTCCCTGTCTATGTTTTAGGGAACCATGACCGCAAAAGAGTACTGAGTAGAACTGGGGGAAATATAAATCTGGCAAAATTACTGGCTGTGCTGATCTTCACTGCCCGGGGTATTCCTGTGACTTACTATGGAGAGGAAATTGGCATGCTGGAAGGAGATCTTCCGATCAAAACCTGCCTTGATCCTGTAGGGCAGCGATACAAGAAGGTACCGTCAATTTTGCTTGATTTACTCAATATTTATGTCAACAGGGATGGATGCCGCACACCCATGCAGTGGGAGACTGGGGAAAACGCTGGATTCAGCACTACTGAGGGAGATTTATGGCTGCCTCTATCTTCTAATCATCATAAAAATAATGTGGAAGAGCAGGGAAATAGATCTGATTCGATCTTGAATTTGTATAAGGAACTATTGCGATTGCGCAATACAACTCCTGCACTGATCAAAGGAAATATGAAGCTGCTTGATTCTCCGGCAGGTGTGTTGGCCTTCGATCGAGAATTTTCAAATGAGAAAATCGGGGTCTTCATGAATTTCTCGAGTCGAGCTAAGTCCATAAAGCTGGATCGTCCGCTGGATAAAATCCTCTATTCATATTCCCGTGGTGAAAATAAGCCAGGCTGGATTGATTTACTCCCATTTGGTACGGCAATAATTCGCTACACATAATAAGATCAATTGAATTGAAATTTATTAATATTCAAGATATAGTTGAATATAGTTATAAGCTTGCCTGGTAATAACTTTTAAATTGGCTTTGCATTTAAAAATAACCAATCAAAGAATGTAGTGAAAAGGACAAGTACTATGGGCGCAAGCATTCTGTTAAACCCCAATCATCTTAATCGCCAATATCCAGACCAACGATCGCAAGAGATCATGGAAAAAACGGTTGCGTTTTTCGAGAATAAAGGAAAACGAAAGCTCAAGGAAGATGATCATTCGCGAACATGGTACGCAGACTTTCTCGATTTCGTAAAAGAAGAAAAAATATTCTATACGTTATTAACACCTTCGAAACAAGGGAAAGGAGAGACTCGTTGGGATACCTGGCGGAACTGTGAGTTCAACGAGATCTTAGGATTTTATGGTCTGGCTTACTGGTACACATGGCAGGTAACTATTCTGGGATTGGGCCCGATATGGATGAGTGACAATGATGAGCTTAAGGCAAAAGCTGCTAAGTTCCTGGAAAACGGAGAGATTTTTGCCTTTGGGCTATCTGAGAAGACTCATGGTGCTGATGTGTACTCAACGGAGATGTTGCTTGACCTCAAAGGTGGGGGAGAATTCAGCGCTACCGGGGAAAAATACTACATAGGGAATGCCAATCAGGCTCGTATGATATCCACTTTTGGAAAGCTGAAGGATAGCGGAGAATACACCTTCTTCGTAGTTGATTCTCAGCATGATAATTTTGATTGTATCCAAAACATTACTAATAGCCAGAATTATGTTGCCCAGTATGCTTTGAAAGATTATCCGATCTCCGAAGGTGATATTCTTTCCATGGGCAAGGATGCCTGGAATACAGCCCTGAATACGGTTAATGTTGGGAAATATAATTTGGGATGGGCATCGATCGGGATCTGCACGCACGCTCTGTATGAGGCTATCACGCATGCTGCCGGCCGCCGTCTCTATAATATGTACGTTACTGATTTTCCGCATGTTAAGCGCATGTTTACCGATGCATACTGCAGGCTGGTTTCGATGAAATTATTTGCATTGCGTGTAGCAGATTACCAACGAGTTGCTTCGCTAGAAGATCGGCGTTATCTGCTCTATAATGCGCTAGTGAAAATGAAAGTCACCACTCAAGGGGAAGAGGTCGTCAATTTGCTCTGGGATGTGATCGCAGCTAAAGGATTTGAGAAAGACACCTATTTCGAGATGGCTGCCAGGGATATCCGGGCCTTGCCCAAGCTAGAAGGAACAGTGCATGTAAACATTGCGCTGATTGCAAAGTTCATGCGTAATTATCTCTTCTTCCCTGAAAAATTTCCGGAATTACCTCGTCTTGATGGGCCCGAAGACGATACTTTCCTGTTTGATCAGGGACCGGCCAAAGGATTGGGAAAGATTCAATTCCATGATTGGAAACCAGTATTTAAGCGATGGGATCTTCCAAATGTGAATTTATTCCAAGAGCAGATTGCAGTCTTCAGAAAATTACTAGTGATTGCTGCACCCGACAAAAATCAGCAAAAGGATGTGGACTTCTTGCTTTCCATGGGAGAGATATTTTCATTGATCGTTTATTCCCATTTGATTCTGGAAAATGCTGAGATATATGATATCGAGCCTGGTCTTGTGAACCAGATAT
>CAZOUN010000021.1:0-33128 GCA_964582965.1 uncultured Anaerolineales bacterium
TAGTAGAATCCGGAATGGATGTGGTGGTCATGCTGGACTCGGTCACACGTCTGGCCCGGGCATATAACCTGGTAGTCACCCCGTCCGGCAGAACACTATCTGGTGGTATTGACCCCTCTGCTTTATATCCACCCAAGCGATTCTTCGGTGCTGCCCGAAACATTGAGGACGGCGGCTCATTAACTATCATTGGCACCTGCCTGGTCGATACCGGTTCAAGGATGGACGATGTGGTCTACGAAGAATTCAAAGGTACCGGGAATATGGAACTCCATCTTTCCCGTACCCTGCAGGAACGGCGGGTGTTCCCAGCTATCGATATCTCGCGCTCATCAACCCGACGGGAAGAATTGCTGCTTGGACCTGACTTGACACCTCGTGTCTGGCTGATGCGCAGGATGTATGACCAGATGGTCTCAGATCCACCACATGGCGCGGGTATGGACCAGTCGACGGCAACAGAAACAATACTGAAGAGAATTAGTGAGACCAGCGATAATGAAGAATTCCTGGCCACATTGAACGACTAAATTACCACCCTGGTAGTAAAATATAGAAATGCGTAGGGACTTACTGCTTTCCTGGTTTTTATGGGTTGTGGCATTAATCTTTTTAGCTGGCGCCGGATATTTATCCTGGGTCAACTATTTTACAGATCAAGAGATCACACTCTCACAACCTCAACCAAATACTGAAGTTCAGCAACCGAAACAGGCTGCGGTTAACTACCGCATCCCTGATTTTGTATTGGAAGAAGCTGAACCAGCCATTACCCGATCTGCTAAACTCGATACCATCATCCCTGAGAGAGAGAATACCAAGGCCTTTACACACCTGGTTGCCTTTAACGATTCCATGTTTGGCCTCGCTGATCAATTCAACCTGGAACCGGAATCGATCTTGTGGTCCAACTATGGTACGCTTCAAGACAATCCCCATTCCCTTACACCAGGGATGGAATTGATAATACCGCCTATTGACGGGATTTACTATCAATGGGAGGTTGGGGATGATGTTGATTCCGTTGCCGCAAAGTTTAAGACTGATCCAGATGCGATCATCAATTGGATTGGCAACGATATGGATTTGTTGGACCCCGTGTTCGAAGCTGGTGAAATGGTGATGATCCCGGATGGAAAACGAGATCTGCAGCAGTGGATCATTCCGACCATCTCCAGAGGTGCATCTGGTGTATCTTCCGGTATTTACGGTGGAGGAGCATGTTCCGGTCCCTTTGAAGGGTTGTACGGCGGAGGTGGCTTTATCTGGCCAACAGTTGGTCATACGATATCTGGAAATGACTATTGGTCAGGCCATCTGGCGATAGATATTGGCCTGGTTGTTGGTGAACCAGTTTTTGCTTCAGATTCTGGAGTGGTTGTTTTTGCGGGTTGGGCAAATGGGGGTTACGGGAATGTTGTAGTAGTGGATCATGGTACTGGATACCAGACCCTTTATGCCCATCTTTCCGGTGTTACATCCGGTTGTGGGCAGAGTGTGGTTCAGGGCCAAACGATTGGATTGGGTGGAAATACAGGCAACTCGACTGGCGCTCACCTGCATTTTGAGGTGCGCTTCCAGGGAGGTTTTGTAAATCCCTGGTTTGTATTGCCCCCACCTTAATAATTATAATGAGGAGATAGAGATGGGAATTGATAAACAAGATAAGGATTTTGAAACTGAAGTAATTGCCGAAACTGATAATTTTCTAGCCTGGCGCGCAGATGAACCCGATGGAGAATCCACTTATCACCTGGAACTAAATAATCTCACAGTGCACTTTTTTGCTGAAGAATGGGAAGAATTTCTAAAATTGATAGCGATGATCTAATTAAATAAATTGCACAAGATACATCAAGGGACAGAGTCCTTCCAAAAGGAATCTGTCTCTTTTTTTATCACCCCAATCACTCACAGTACTTCATTTACCGCTTCTCCCCAACACTTATCTGCACTTTCTTGCCTATTTATTTTTCATTATTTGTATCCGGATTAGATCTTCCTTTCCACAGATCAGGAAGCTACGAGTAATCACCCTGGAATATTCCGTAATTGTTTAAAATTTCAAGGTGCAGAACCACAGATGACCAAGTAAGGGTGGAGATAAGATATAATGAAAATGTTCTTATTTAACCAGGAAAAGTTTTAATATCCCCACTTCTCATGGGGTATTTTCTGGAAGACTTATCTGGATATCATATGACATCTACCCTCTATTTAATTGATGGACATGCCCTGGCATACCGAACCTACTTTGCTCTTACCAGCGGCGGGACTAATTCTGCCAGATGGCTGACCAGTAAAGGTGAACCCACCGCTGGGATTTTTGGCTTTACAAGTGTATTACTGCGATTGTTGGAACAGGAAAGACCCGATTATCTAGCTGTCGTCTTTGATACTGGAAAAACCTTTCGTGATGAGTTATTTCCTGAATACAAGGCTACCCGGGAAAAAATGCCTGATGATCTCCGAGTCCAGATCGAACGGATCAGGAAACTGGTAGATACTTTTAATATTCCGCGTGCGGAAATGGAAGGATATGAAGCGGATGATGTCCTGGGGAGCCTGGCTAACTGGGCAGTTGAAAAGGGATTAGCGGTTAAAATAATCACCGGTGATCGGGACCTACTGCAGTTGGTGAACGATCGCATCACAGTGAATCTTCCCGGTAAGTCATTAAGCGATGCCAAGGATTATTTTAGGGAAGATGTAAAAGAATCAATGGGCGTCTGGCCGGAACAGGTGGTGGATTTTAAGGCCATCATTGGAGACCGCTCAGACAATATACCCGGGGTTTATGGAGTGGGGAAGAAAACTGCTGTAAAACTGCTCGAAGAATATAAAACACTTGACAATATTTATGATCATATTGAAGAAGTAGGCGGCCGTTTCCAAGCGAAGCTAGTCGATGGAAAAGAGGATGCTTATCTTAGCCAGAAGCTGGCCACGATTGTCAGTGACCTGGGAGTTGAAATCGATCTGGATCAGGCCAAACCTGATCAATTTGACCCGCTCATGGTCAGAAATATGTTCCGCGACTTGGAATTCGGCTCACTTTTGAATAGATTGGCAGTTGTGGAAGAGATCTATGGTAAATCTGTTTCCGAAGGCCAGTTGAGCCTCTTTACTAAATCGGTAGGAAAAACTTCAGAATTTCTAACAACAACTGATGAGCCCGGATCTATCAAGGTTGAGATAATAACCACCAAAAACCAATTGAAGAAATTAGGGGTAGTCCTTGAAAAAGCGGCTCAGATTGCTTTTGATACCGAAACCACTTCTACAGACCAGATGGAGGCAAAACTGGTCGGGATATCTTTGGCTGTAACTGAGGATGGTGGATACTATATCCCGGTGGGGCATAATGATGGGGAACAGCTCCCGCTGGATCAGGTCCTGGAAGTGTTAAAAGGACCATTGATGGATCCGGATATCCCAAAAATGGGTCATAATTTGAAATACGATTATGTTCTTTTAGCTCGAGCTGGACTTATAGTTCACCCACTTAGTTTTGATAGTATGATCGCTGAATGGCTGATCAATCCATCATCCAGAAATTTGGGGTTAAAAAAGTTGGCCTGGGTCCGACTGGATCGATTGATGAGTGAAATTGAAACTTTGATCGGAAAAGGGAAATCTCAGATTACGATGGCTGAAGTAGCTATTAAGGATGCCGCCCGCTATGCTGTAGAGGACGCCGTGATGGTCTTATTGCTTTATCCGGTTCTGACCCAGGATTTGAAGGAAACAGAAAGTACTGAACTTTATCGGGATATTGAAATGCCCCTGGTTTCAGTCCTGGCTGCTATGGAAATGGAAGGTATAGGATTGGATACTGCCTTTCTGGCAGAAATGTCTGTCCGGTTGGAAGTTGAATTGGACCAGCTGGAGGAAAAAATCTTCAAAGGTGTTGGTCATGCCTTTAACCTCAAATCCCCAAAACAGCTTTCGGAAGCTTTATTCCAGACATTAAAACTGTCTCCCCCGGGCAGGAGCAGCAAAACAGCCAGCGGTTATTATTCAACTGCTGCAGATGTGCTTGTTTTATTAAAGAAGGAACATCAGGTACCTACCTGGGTTCTTCAATATCGAGAATATTCCAAACTCAAATCCACCTATGTGGATGCCTTGCAGGAACAGGTCAATCCAGAGACCAAACGGGTTCATACCTCATATAATCAAACTGGATCTGTGACAGGCCGGATTGCTTCTACCAACCCGAATTTGCAAAATATTCCCGTTAGGACCGAATTAGGAAAACAGGTGAGAGAGGCATTTGTGGCAGGCCCCGGATTGTCTCTTGTGGCTGTGGATTATTCCCAAATCGAACTCAGGGTTGCTGCCCATATGGCCCAGGATCAAGCCATGCTGGAAGCTTTCCGGGAAGGCCGGGATATTCATAGCACTACTGCAGCGGCGATCTACAATATCCCTCTTGATGAAGTGAGTTCTGAGCAGCGGCGGGAAGCAAAAGCAATCAACTTCGGTTTGATCTATGGTATGAGCTCCTTCGGTTTGACTCAAACAACGGATCTGACGTTGGCTGAGGCCGAGACCTTCGTTAAGACCTATTTTCAACGTTTTCCTGGCGTCAAATCTTACCTGGATAATATTAAGGTTCAAGCCAAAGAGAACGGTTATGTTGAAACCTTGCTGGGAAGAAGAAGATACTTCCCCCGGCTGGCAACAACAACGGATCATAATTTACGGCGGCGGGAAGAACGGGAAGCCATCAATGCTCCGATCCAGGGTACAGCTGCCGATATCATGAAATTGGCAATGATATCTGTCGCGGAAAAACTGGAGAAATCAGAGCTAGTGGGCAGGATTTTGCTTCAAGTACACGATGAACTTGTTCTCGAGGTTCCGGAGAATGAAGTTTACAAAACTATTAAGCTTGTACAATCAGCCATGGAAGATGTATACTCCTTAGACATTCCCCTAACGACGGATGCCCAGTATGGTCAGAATTGGGGTTCATTAGTGAATTACAAAGAAGAGTGATGAAGAGAGATATTAATGACTGATCAAATGCAAGAGCTCCAAAATCTGATATCAAAAGGAAATTCCGCTGCCTGGGATCAAAAGTGGAATGATGCGGCATCCTATTATCAGCAGGCTCTCGAGATAGACCCTCAAAACTTTAAGGCATTGACTAATGTTGGTTTGGCCTATTTTGAAATGCACGAGTATCATGAATCGCTAAATTCCTACAGCAAAGCGATCGAACTGAATGCGGAAGATCCCGCTCCATATGAGAAGATGTTTTTGATTTATGAAGCGCTAGCCCAACCTAATGAAGCAGTGAAATCAGCTTTACACGCGGCAGAATCACACCTGAAGAATGAGGATATCCAAAAGGCGATCGAGAATTGGAAGCGGGTTGTTGAGATAGATCTCCATAATATTAAAGCTCACGCCCGGCTGGGTATGGTCTACGAAAGGCTTGGCAAGAAAAAACTGGCAGTCAGTGAATATATAAACACTGCAGGGTTATTACAACTTTCAGGCAATATGGAAAAAGCGGCGGAATCGATAGACCGCGCTCTGATATGTTCACCGGAAAATATTATCGCACTAAGAGCAAGAGAGATCCTTAACCAGGGCAGACAGCTGCCGCTGCCTGAACCAGTATTGACGGACCCGGCAGATGAAATAATGCTTGATGTTGCCCAACTGGAAGCACCGGAACCGGCAACACCAACTGTGTATGAGAATCCGATCGTTGAAGCAGTTGACAAGGCCATGATCATTTTGGCAGAAGCTCTGTTCGAGGAACAAATATTTGCGAAAGGTAATAAGACACAGCGGGATGTTGATCTGGATGAGGGACTAAGCTGGAACGTGGAAGGTGGATCGGATCTGACAGATGACAGTTTATTAAAACTCCATGTATCACAGGCTATTGAACACTATTCTTCAGGAAATGAAAAAGAAGCTGCTGATCATATTAAATCTGCTGTTGATGATGGCTACACTAATCCGGCAGCATATTTCCTCTTAGGTTTTTTGTATACAAAGCTTGGCAGAATTGAGAGTGCTACACGATCCCTGACCAAATCAGTTTCTCATGGGAATTTTGCCCTGGCCTCTCGACTGCTTTTGGCAAATCAATACAGCAGTGCAGAGCAATGGGTTGAAGCCAGCAAGGAATATCTGGAAGCACTTCGTATTGCTGATACATCTCTGGTTGACAAAGAAGAAGTTGAAGACTTGATCCATCTCTACGAAGTGATGATGGATGATCTTGAACAGCGGGAAGGGGATGAAGCTTATATTGAAATGAGCAAACATATCGAGGAATTGCTGCTGCGACCCGATTGGCGGGATGTCCTGACTGACTTACGCACCAAAGGAAGATCGGAAGACGGTATGTTGCTGCCCCAGATGGATGCGCTGCTGGATGATCGCAGAAGCCAAATATTGGGCATACACAGGGAAATTGTCGATCTGGCCGCACAAGGTTATTACGGTGCAGCCATGGAAAAGGCATTCTTTGCTCTCAGGAATGCTCCAACTTTCCTACCCTTGCATATCACTATTGGTGATTTGTTGATGGAACAGGACAAGATTTCGGGCGCGGTAACAAAATATCTTGCTGTGGCTGATGTTTATGCTGTCCAGGGGAAAACTGAACGCGCCTTGTCGATGCTGAAGAAAGTCATTGATCTACAGCCGATGAATATTGAAGTCCGCCAACGGCAGATAGACCTGCTTGAAGAATATGGCAAAAAAGAAGAGGCTATTACTGAATATATCAATCTGGCTGAGGTTTTCTTCCCACTGGCGGAATTGGACAGTGCTAAAGTGGCATATTCAAAAGCTCTGGACCTGGCAAAGACGATATCTGATGTTGAAGGAATAAAACTCAAACTGCTTCATAGACTTGCGGATATTGATATTCAGCGCCTGGATTGGGAATCTGCAATCAATACTTACTCAGATATTTGTGAGGCTGCACCCAAGAACCAAAAAGCAAGTATCTCTCTGGTAGATTTGAATTATCGTTTAGGACTAAAACCTGCTGCTGAAACGGAAATTGATCGCTTTGTGGATGGATATGATATCTCAATTGATTCCGAGACCATTCATGGTTATCTGGCTGCTTTGAAAGAAGAGATTACTGGTGAGGATTATATTATCCGGCGTCTGGTTGATCTTTTCAAACACCTTGGACAGCGCGAGCTTGCGATTGGAGAGCTGGATAAATTGGGTGAATTATTGCTAGACAGCGGTCGAAAAAAAGATGCGGTTGAAGTCATTGAAGAGATCATCAGTATAGGTCCGACCAATGCAGAAGCTTACCAGAAATTACTTCAGCAGTTACGGTCATAAGAAGATATATTCCCGGAATTAGCACTATTATTAAAATTATGACACCGCAAAAAATACTGGATTGGTTTGAATGATGGATCTTCAGGATCAAATCAAAAAGTCTTTGGCAGGTGATTTGGAGTCTTTTAACCAAATTATATTGTCTTTTCAATCCCTGGTATACAACCAGGCATACCGGATCATCGGGGAACCCGATGCCGCTGCAGACGCAACCCAAGAAGCGTTTATCTCAGCCTATAAAAAACTTCATACTTATCGAGGGGGATCGTTTAAGAGCTGGCTTCTGCGAATTGTCAGCAATGCCTGTTATGATGAATTCCGCCGGAGAAAACGGAAACCGGTAGTTCCACTATTTCCGAAGGGAGAAGAGGGGGATGAGATGGATTCCGTGAGTTGGTTGGAAGATCCATCAGAAAAACCTGAAGATACATTACTGCGCAAGGAACTTTCAGAAGCAATCCAATATTGTTTAGATCGATTGGAATACGAGTTCCGGACCATTGTGGTACTGGTTGATATCCAGGGTCTGGATTATGCTTCGGCAGCAGAGATCACCGATCGTCCATTGGGAACGGTTAAGAGCCGCTTGGCACGAGCCCGGACTAATCTTAAGAATTGCCTGCAGGGTTTTAAGGAACTTTTACCCCAGGGATTACGTCATGTAGGTGAGGCTTAAAGGAAATGAAATTATCCAACAGGGATTGGGTTCAGTTATCATCCTATCTGGATGGAGAAATGAACCTCCGGGAATTAAATAAGACTGAAGAGCGGATCAAAAAAGAACCTGCTCTTCAACTTGCCCTGGAAGAATTGCGCCAAACGAAAATTACCTTGCGGCAAACACCAAAATTGAGAGTCCCCCATAATTTCATTCTGACCCCGGCGATGGTTGGTTTAAAAACAAGCCCGCTCCAGACCAGAGGATACCGTTTGGTTTCAGCCCTGATGACGTTTTTATTGATTGGTGTTTTGGTATTAGATTTTGGAAGATCTTTCGTGAGCGGGTCGTTGGCCCCTGCTGCATCCAAAGAGGTCATGCTAGAAGCAATTTCTGACTCAGCAGCAGATGCTCTAGAAGAACCAGCTTTGATGGAAGCCGAGGGAGCGATGGAATCTGATCGATCTGTGGCTGAAACTGAAGCAGGAGCCCCCCTGGTTGAAGAAGCTCCCGCCCCACAAGAGGCGGCTGAAGTTATGGAGGAGGGAGAGTCACTGGGTACAGCCCAGGAAGCTGAAAGCGGAATCACTGAAGATGAAGCTCCAGATACTGCGACCAATCAAACAGATGTACAGCAGGAGGATGGCGTTGCTGAAGAACAGATGGCGCCGAGCCAGACATTTGCTCCCGAAATTCCAGAATCTGTTGTTTCTCAACCTCCAACATCAGTGTACGCTCCGGATGAGGAGACTCATAAAATAGAAAGGGTACCTTCAATCGATCCTTTCCGAATTTTGGAAATGATCCTCGGATTCGGCGCATTATCATTTGGTATTGCCGCCTGGTTGATCAAAAGAAGAAAATCCTGATAGATAGATAAATCTTATAATAAAAGCCCGGGTTTTATCCCGGGCTTTTCGTTACCTTTGTTTTTTTGGGAAATAACCTTATCCCTTCACAGCTTTGCGAACATCATTAAGAGTAATCCGTCCTTCCGAACCAGTACCCTTGATTGATGTGAGGTCAATGTTTTCTTTTTCAGCCAGCTCGATTGCGGCCTTGGTTGCATTTACCTCAACTTGATCAACCTGGTCTTCAACAGACACATCTGCCAGGAACGCCTGGGGTATTTCTTCAGAAGAAAAATCTGTAGTGGTAACAACTTTTCTCTCAGTCTCGGGATATTCTCTGGTGCCAAACCGAGTGAGAACAACTGCGCCTGTCACCCATAGCCCAAGAACGAATTTTGGTAAGAAACCTACGCAGGGCACAATATGCTGGAAGCCATTAAATAAGAGTGAGAGGATGAACATCCCGACACCGGCCAGGATTGGTGTAGCCCAATTCTGATCCAGCGCCTCGGCTAATTTCTTTCCAATCTCTATACTCAGAGATACGAGTCCGACTACCCAGGCCGCTAAAAGGGCAAGGATGCCTAGCAAGCTGACAGGACTGAGTAGGATGGTCAGGATCAATCCGATCAGCACCAGGGGAGCAATGAAGGCTATCCCTAATCCGACCACGATTGACATCACTGGTTGTCCAAAAGCGGCCCTATTGACTACAGGTGCCTGATTTTGGAGGAAGAGTGCGGCCAACACCGCCAACCCTGTCCAGATCAGTACCTGGAAGAAGAACCAGGATGCGGAAACAAATGGAAGTTCCCTGAATTGGAATGCGGGGAAATCACCTTCAAACAGGCCGATATTACTGGGCAAATTGAAATCAAAGGGTATATTTTCTTTTGTGACGATTGTCCCACTGATATAAGCGCCTGATGCCTGTTCAAAACTACTGCCCAGGACTGTCAGGTTACCGTTCACTCTAGCATCTTCCTGGAGTTCGACAAGCCCTCCAAGGGCAACTAGATTGCCATTTATTGTCCCATTTGAAGTGACATTTCCACCCATAATGACTGTGTCACCATTCACCGTAGAGGAAGTCTCAAGGATAACATTCCCTCCGAAAACCACCAGATCACCGTTCAGAGTTTCACCTGGCTCCAGGATGAAATTGCCTCCAAAAATGACTTTGTCGTCACTGAATCCGGAAGCGGAAACAGTTGCCGGTATAAGTACTGAGCTAAGCAGCAGTACTAAAATTAATATTCGAGTTAGTTTTTTCATTGATTTAGCTCCTTCTGCATTCCCCTGGAGCGATAGAAAGATATTGTCCAGGCTGCAGTGATCCCGCTCAAACCGAATACTGAAACATATAGCCAGACGGGAGATAATAATTTAGCGCCCACTCGGAAGAGGGGGGTGATGATATCGCTGATCTGATTAAAAAAGACGAACCAATTAGCGATCAGGGTTACCAATTCAAACATCATTTGTGGGAAACTTCCCATAACTGACCTGAGTTCTAGACCGACAGTAGATAACAAGATCATGGTTGCCAGGGAAATCCCACCCAGGGTAATAAACAGAATTAAGCGATTCTTGCGCTTTTCTGCTTTATCAATTTGCTTCAGCCAACGTGTGCTGAAACCAGCCGCAGGGGTTGGCTCAGGCATTGTTTTGAACAAATGCGTGATCTGATGACTCGCCTGGTAAAGGGCCTGGCATTGAGAACACTGTTTCAAATGACGATGCAGATCTCGTTGCTGTTCCTTGTTGAGTTCTTCATCCATAAGGATCCAGTTCTCATATTGTTGATGTTTCATGGGCAATCCTTTTTGCAGCTGCGTTTACATTCGGTGCTGAGATCAACTGCATTTCTTGCCATTTCTCAGCCATTAATTTTCTTGCTCTGAATAATCGGCTTTTTACTGCACTGCTGCTGAGATCCAAAGTCTCAGCTATTTCCTCGTATGAATAATCATGCCAGTATTGCAATATCACCGCAGCCCGGTCTGTTTCTGGCAAATCCGCCAGTATGGCTTGCACCAAGGCGTTTTTTTCCTTAACCAGCGCTACCTTTTCAGGACTGGGTCCCGGATCAGGCGGTGCTAACCAGGCATGTTTTTCGCTATCCATGGATAAGATAGTAACTTTTTTCTTTCTCAATTGATCGATGCTGTAATTTGATGCAATTGAAAGGATCCAGGTAGCAAATGATCTATCCGGGTCATAGCGATCCAGCGCCTGGTACGCTCGGATAAAGGCTTCCTGAGCAGCGTCTTCGGCAGCTGTGGGAGTACCTAGCATCCGATAACAGACACTGAAAACAGGTTTCTGGTATTTTTCAACAAGCATAGAAAATGCTTCTTTGTTGCCGGTTGTCGCCTTAGCAATTAATTGTGTTTCGGTCTCACACACTCAAGTTCTCCTTGCGTCCTGCCTTATTCCAATATACGGGGTTATCGATAAGAAGTTGCACGATTTATTGGTGAGTTTTATTCTTCTCCGAAAGGTAAGAACCCCTCTCCGCGTACTTCGTGAGCCTGTCCAATGATCAAAAATGCTTTTGGATCAACTTCTTTGGTCAGGTCCTTCAGATGGGGGATCTCCGCCCGGGTAACTACGCATAACAGGATGCTTTTATCCTCACCTGAATATCCACCCTTGGCGTTCATGATCGTTACCCCTCGCCGTAAGCGAGTGAAAATCTCCTCAATGATCGGCTCTGGCCGCCCAGTAATGATCAATCCAGTTCTGAGGATATTTGAACCCTGACTGATGGATTCTGCTGCGATGCCGCTGACATATAACATCACCAGCGCATAGAGGGCATTTTCCCAGCTGAAAGAGATGCCTGCCAGGAAGATTATCACAGCATCGGTCATCAGGTAGCTTTGAGATACCGGAATACCGCGCCAGCTGCTCAGTATCCGAGCCAGGATATCCGATCCTCCGCTGGTCCCCCTGCCTCTGTAAACCAGTCCAAATCCTATCCCGCTGACTACTCCACCGTAAAGGGAGTTTAGTACCAGGTCTCCAGTGATCCCATCTTGAGGGAGGAATGGAAAAGGTATATCTACCAGGATTGAAAAACTCAGGATCGCAAATGCAGTTCTAGCTGCAAATCGGGACCCGCCCAGAAAGCGCCAGCCCAGGATAAACAGGGGAATATTGCCTATCAATACCATCACACCAATTGGCCAGCCTGTAAAACTGTTAATGATCTGTGATAGACCACTCACACCACCACTAGCAAGCATGGCGGGAATTAGGAATACCCTTAATGCTCCAGCCTGCAGGATCGATCCTATCAGGATCATTATGTAATCCCGGATAGTTATCTTATCCAATTTGATATTCTTGAAATAATCGATGATATTTTTCATATTCAACCTTTTGATACTGTTCAAGCAAAATTATACCTGCTGGAAAAGAAACCCGACAGGAGGTTGAACCTTCTGCCGGGAAATATCAGTCTTATTTGAAGTGCTGGATCAGTCTAGAAGGGTCGTGTGGGCAAGTTCTTCGATTACACCAATCACGGCCGAGTTATCCAGATCTTTCATACCCATCTGCAGCATGGCCCCAAACAGTTGTGTGTGCAAACCTGCGGCTGGGAGGGGAGCGCCGTATTCCCGGGCTGTATCCATAACGATTTTAAGGTCTTTTTCCTGCATATAGGCCTTGAAACCTGGCTCGCGGTTCCCGGCAAATAACCGATCTGGTTTGACATCCAACGTCCAGCATTGGGCAGCACCTCCCTGAATTGCCTGCACTACCCTGACTGGATCCGCCCCCGATTTCTTTGCCAGGATCATAAGCTCTCCCATAGCAACCATTTGGGCAGCCACCATCACCTGATTGGCGGCTTTTGCGATCTGGCCTGAACCAGCATCTCCAACATGAGTGGTTTTCTTGCCAAGAACCTCGAATATGGGAAGGAGTTTCTTCAAGGCTTCTTCTGGTCCTCCTACCATGATCGCCAGGGTTCCTTTTTGCGCGCCAATATCTCCTCCGCTGACAGGAGCATCCAGGGCGTATGCTCCCCGGGCTTCAAATTCAGTGGCTATTCTTCTGGCTAGCGAAGGTTTGATCGTGGAATGGTCCACGTAAATTAATCCATTAGATGTTCCTTCCAGGATGCCATCTTCACCGAGGGCAACCAGCTCAACATCAGGGGAATCGGGCAAGTTGGTAAATACAATATCTACCCGTGAAGCGACATCCTTTGGAGAGAAACCCTCCTGGGCACCTTCGCCGATGAGTTCCTGGACTGATTCTCTGCTGCGATTATGCACGACCAATGGATACCCGGCTTTGAGAAGATTTTTGGCCATAGGTTTTCCCATTAATCCCAATCCGATAAAACCTAGTGTAGGTTTAGTGTTCATTCCTGAAATCTCCTTTAACTCGACGTTCTATGATTATGTTTAGTTCTTTCTTTGATCTGTTTTACTATCAATAACGAAACCATCCGTTTTATCCTGGATGACCCATCCCATAGCTTCTACTGCTTGCCTCAGCTGGTCAGCTGTTTCCCAATCTTTAGATTGGCGGGCTTTTTCCCTTTTTTCTGCCAGTACAATGACCTGGAGTGGGATTGGGGTTCCCGTGTCTATTTCCGACTGGATGGAAAGCGCTTGATCCCAGCTGGTCTGTGATATTCCAGCCAGGGGATCACAGAGATTAAACTCTCCTAATTCTATAAGATCAATTCCGCTGCCTGATGGAATGATTTGCTCGGAATCCTCCCGAAGAATTGTTACATTGCTTTGACCGACAACGTGTAAACAGGCTGAATGAAAATCGATCACCAATCCGGTATTTTCGTCGATACCGATCACAACTTGTTCTTTTGGAAGGCGTTCTTTTAATTCCTGAAATCGAGAAACTCCCATATAGCATCGGCTGGTATCTAGGCCCTCACCACCATCTTTATTATTCCAATGGGGTATGAAAACGAGAGGTAAACCATAATGGGAGAAGAAATCCAATCCGTCTTTCCAGTGCAGGTCCTCTCCTACCTTATATATCTCATACACCGGCAGTGCTGCCGAACTGATAGCCACGGTTGTCGCGCTGGAAAAAGCCAACGCAGCGCCCAAACGGTGCCGGGCTTGAATGTATTCCCAGGTGAGGGAGTTTTCAAGCTGGCGAACTGCATAACTTGGACTGCCTGGTCCCATAAAGATCAGGTCAGATTTCAGGATCGGATGGGCAATTTCGGGATCATCGGGGCTGAATTGAGTCCCTTTTTTCCTGGCTGGGATCAATTGTATATCGGGTTTGTAATTCTGGAGCCGATGTTGAATGAAATCACCAACATTGCTTGCAACCTGTTCGGCATTTAATTCAAAACCCGCAGGGGTTTCGATAATGCTCACAATGGGAGATTTTGTAGATAAACGGAACATAAAATCGAAGATTTTCTGTCCACCTGGAGCTGTCTCGCCAGACCCGAAGAGTGCTATTGGTCCTGGCTGGGGGAATGTGCTTTTTTCCATTTTCAACCTGTAAGTTTGTGTTGACCCTTTTATTATTTCCCTAACATCATACTACAGTATATTAACCGGAAAAACCGGATAGGATTTCTATATCCGGTTTAAACCTTGCAGATATTGCGATTGTACAATGATCAGGAATAATGGTGGGTGATGTTTTTCAACAGATAATCCTGGCAAACTTCACTGGTTCCATAGACGGGTTTCCAGCCCCAATCTGTCCTGGCAGGACTATCGTCAATTTCTTCCGGCCAAGTATCTACAATCGCCTGGCGTTTGGGGTCTGGTTTGAAATCGATCTTAGCATCGGGAAAACCGTTCCTTGTCATCTCCTTAAAACCTCCAGCAGAAAGGCTGAAGCTGGTGATGTTATAGATCCGCTGGCTGAGTTTATCAATCGGGGTTTCGGCGAGCATGATCAATGAGCGTACTGCGTCTGGCATCATCATGAATGGAATGGTGACATCAGATCGGACAAACGAATCGTATGGTTTGCCCTGGGCAGCCGCGTGGATCATCTCCGGGCCATAGTCGCTTGTTCCCCCGCATGGTATGGTGAAGGCGCTGATGATGCCAGGAAAGCGAATTGCGCGGAAGTCTAAGCGGGTGGGTATCTGATCGGCCAGCTGCTGGAAATTTTTGCTGTAATAGACACCGACTTTTTCGCAGTAAAGCTTGCTGCAGCCATACATGGTAGTTGGATCAGTAAATTGACTTTCTTTGAGTGGGGGAACGGATTGTTTTGTTTTTAGATCGGGTAATCCATATACGGCAATGGAACTTGGGAATAAGAATTTTACAGAGTATTTTCCTGCCTGGGATATCCTTGCGGCCATCTCAAGCAGATCAATAGTGATACAGGAATTTATCTTATGGGCCAGAATGGGATCAAATTCTGCCGTAGTTGAAAGAACAGCAGCCAGATGATAGATATGGCTGAAGTTATTTTCATTCTTCAGGGAAGCGATCACATCTTTATTTAATAGGTCTGCCTGAAGGTGCCGTGACATGCCAGTAAGTTTTTCTGGAAGAGGTTTTAAATCCAGTGAGACGATCTCTGCATTTCCCTCTTCTGCGATCGATTGAATAAGTGCTTGGCCGATCTCTCCGCATGCACCTGTAATTAGAACCTTCTTGTCCGGCATAAATCTCTCCTGATTCATTCAAAATCTTTTTGCTTATAGGATGGATAACAATTATACTAGTATGCTAGAATGATTCTAATATGTCAGAATGATTTTCTAAACGGGATTTCATATTGAATTCACCATGAAGAAAATCATATTAAATTCAGGAGAGAATGATGCCCTTAACTATTATTGTTGGCGCCCAATGGGGAGATGAAGGAAAAGGAAGGATAGTGGACCTGCTGGCTGCTAAAGCAGATATTGTGGCCCGATATTACGGCGGTGATAATGCCGGCCATACCGTAACGGTCGGGGAAGAGACATTTAAACTCCATTTGCTGCCTTCAGGTGTGGTCCATCCGCATTCGATTGGACTGCTTGGGAATGGGATGGTAATAAACCCTGAAACCCTGCTTGCTGAAATGGACCAGGTCCGAAAAGCGGGTGTGGAAGTAAATCCAGACCGGATCAAGATCTCTCATGCGGCCCATATTATCACTCCTGGCCATATTGCTCTGGATGGAGCTCGTGAAGCTGCTCGCGGAGAAGGGTTAATTGGAACCACCAAACGCGGGATAGGACCGGCTTATAATTCTAAAGTAACCCGTTCAGGATTAAGAATGGAAGCCATGCTGGATCCAGCTGGTTTTAAAGAGGCAGTTCGTGCCCATATTGATAGTGTGAATCTACAGCTTGAGAAGTTATTTGGCGCGGACGTTCTTGATAGTGAGGCTGTTGCCGTCCAGTACCAGGAGTATGCAAAAAAGCTCCGCCCTTATATTATTGAAGTTGGAGACTTTTCCTATCGGGCTCTTAGTGAAGGTAGTTACCTCCTGGCAGAAGGAGCTCAGGGGACATTACTCGATCTGGATCATGGGACCTATCCTTTTGTGACCAGCTCAACTCCAACCGCTCCAGGCGCACTGGTCGGATTGGGATTGGGAATTGGATCTGCGAACCGCGTGGTCGGCGTTGTGAAGGCCTTTCAAACCAGGGTAGGGGAAGGACCTTTTCCGACTGAATTGGATGGAGATCTTGCAGTTCGTTTACGGGGCACAGGTGCGAATGATTGGGATGAATTCGGAACAACTACTGGTCGGCCAAGGCGTGTGGGGTGGCTGGATATTGTCCTGCTTCGTTATGCAGTCCGTATTAATGGCATTTCCGAGTTAGCTCTAACTAAATTGGATATCCTCTCTGGATTAGAAACGATCAAGATCTGTAAGGAATACCAGATGGGTGACAAGACTACGCCAACTCTGCCTCTTGGACCTTCCAATATTGAGGGATCTGAAGCTGTTTATGAAGATTTGCCCGGATGGCAGGTTGATATAACCTCTGTCCGGACCTGGGAAGACCTCCCAGAAGCCGCCCAGAATTATGTTTCCAGGATCGAAGACTTGCTGTCAGTACCAATCAAGATCATTTCCGTTGGTCCTGAACGCTCACAAGTTATCCAGCGCTGACGAATTATGAAAAAAATCTGGTTTCTCTTTCTCCTATTACCGCTGGCAGCCTGTTTGCCTGTCGTTACGCCAACACCGGCACCAACGGTTAGCGAGACTATTGCTCCGACATCATCTCCAACGGTTGAATGGTTTCCCCCAACACCAACGATAGAGAATTCACCTACCGTTGAGATTACATCAACACCGGAGATCATGGCAGAGTTGGGAGAAATTATATTTAGAGATGAATTCGACTCAGGTGAGGGTTGGACGGTTCCCAGATCAGATCGGGGTGAGATCAATATAGCTAACGGTGAAATTAACATTATCATCAACGAGCCTGGATCTTTTCTTGTTGGAACACTAGAAAAACCTGACCTGCAAGATTTTTATGCCGAAATATCTGCCAGTCCGATCTTATGCTCTCCCCGGGATGAATACGGTTTTTTATTCCGGGTCTTTGGAAGAAATCAGTATTATCGCTTCTCTCTCAACTGCGATGGTCAAGTCCGTCTGGATAGTATCTCGGGCGAAACAGGGACGATCCTGTATCCCTGGACCAGAAGCGCTTCGGTTCCTGTTGGCGCACCAAGTATTTCAACGATCGCTGTGTTGGCCATTGCAGACCAGATCCATGTATTTATTAATGGCGACCCACAATTTACTGTCAGAGACCGCCAGCTTTTGGTGGGATCTTTTGGTGTGTATGCCCGTTCTGTGGGTGATACGGCAGTTACGATCAGCTTTTCCGATTTTATTGTCAGAGAAGTCTTACCAAAAGATTAAGTGAAGTGATACCCATGCTCTAGAAAATTTCGGGATTATATTTCTGTTTGAGAGTAGTTTAGCTTATTAGATGGCAGGTTCTGAAAGTGAGACAGTGTATAATACTCGGTAATAGAAATTCAAAATTCTGATAACCCTTACTACAGAACCAACTGTTTATTAGGAGGAAATGTGTATCACAAAATTACCATCGCCGGGAATTTAGGACGAGACCCAGAAATGCGTTTTTTGCCCAGCGGCAAGGCAGTTACAAATATCAACGTTGCAACGAATCGGAGCTATACTGATTCGAATGGACAGAAGGTCACAGAGACGATTTGGTTTAGAGTATCTGTGTGGGGCGCGAGGGGGGAAACTGTTAACCAGTATCTAAAAAAAGGAAGTAAGGTATTGGTTGAAGGACGATTAAACGTTGATCCTGAGACCGGCGGTCCAAGAGTATTTACTCGCAATGATGGGACGACCGGTGCGAGCTACGAAATCTCAGCTCAAAACGTCGTCTTCCTGTCCTCCCGATCTGAAGACCAATCCAACCAGGCCTCGGCCAGTGGAGGATTTTCTGAACAGGTAGAAGAGGATGATATCCCGTTCTAGCTAGATCGATGTTTTTACGAGAGGCTTTATCATGACAAAAGAAAATCCAAAAGTTAAGATCCCGAGGATCATAATCCCTCCCGACCTGGAAGCGGCTTATTCCAATCTTGCCAGGATCACTCATTCACCATCTGAGTTTATTTTCGATTTCGCCCAGATGCTGCCTGGTCTGAAAGCTCCTGCGTTCAAATCCAGGGTATTGTTATCTCCTTTAAGTGCAAAATTGATCTATAAAGCCCTAGGTGAAAATCTGGCTAAATATGAAACCAGTTTTGGTGAAATTAAAATTCCAAGGACGACATCGCTGGCTGATCATCTATTCCAGTCCCCGGAAGAATAGGTGGTTGGCGAATTTGGCCATGCCCCTGCATTGATCCATTGAATACCAAATTATGTCAAAAACAACTCTGAAATTTAATAACATTGCGATAGCCGTTCATCCACTGAACGAGGAAGCATTTTTCCTTGCCGAAAAGATTGGCAGTTCCCTTGAAGAAAAAGGAATAACTGTACTCCTGGGAAAGATGGATGAGCCAAAACTTCGGGATGGGATTTCAAATGGAAGCCAGGAACTGTTGATTGCCCTGGGGGGAGATGGTACGATGCTTCGGGCAGGTCATATCGCGGCAATTTCCAGTACACCGATCCTCGGTATCAACCTGGGTAGATATGGTTTTTTAACTGAGATACAGCGCGATGATTGGGGGGATGCACTGAAACGTGTTCTGGCAGGTGATTACCGATTGGAAAAGCGGATGATGCTGGAGTCCACACTTTTCAGGGATGGAAAAAAACTTGGAAGTTGGATTGCCCTGAACGATACCGTTATCAGCAGGGGTGAGACCATCCGGCCGATCCAACTGGCCGTTGAGATCAACAACCGTCATTTGAGCACAATTGTAGCGGATGCGGTGATCGCCTCCACGGCTACTGGTTCAACAGCATATGCGATGGCTGCGGGAGGTCCCATTCTCTCTCCTGAATTGAGGAATGTTATTCTCGTTCCAGTTGCACCTCATCTTTCTATTGAACAATCCCTGGTTTTATCCGAAGATGTACATATAGCTGTCATCGTCAACACATCCCATCAAGCTGTTATGAGTATTGATGGACAATCTCCAGTAGAACTAGTGAATGACGATAGAATTGAGATCAAAGCCAGCGATCATGCGGCAACATTTATTCGTTTCCAGGATCCAGGGTATTTTTACCGTAACCTGATCCCTTATATGGACCAAAATCCAACGATCAAAAAAAATGTCTGATCCAAAAAACATCCTAACTTGTACTTTCCATCCAAAAGTAGAAACGCAGCTGCGCTGCAATCGCTGCAATAAGCCAATCTGTATCAAGTGTGCTACACATACACCTACGGGTTACCGCTGCCCCGAGTGTATTCGTTCCCAACAGAAAATATTTGTCACCACAAAGTGGTTTGACCAAATTATTGCGGTTGCAATAACAGGAGCCATTTCTTTCCTTGGAAGTTTGATCGCGATCAATTTGGGTATCTATCTTATGATATTGATCGCTATAGGTGCTGGCTACCTGATCGTCTTGGCCGTTAAAAAAGCCATCAATAATCGTCGATCCCCCCTTCTAAAATATGTAATGAGTGGGTCTGCATTCTTAGGTAGTTTAATCCCTGTTTTAGGTATTCTCATCAGGGAATTCCGATATTATGGAACTATCTTCGGTGGTGGGCTTTATTCCATGATATGGTATCTGGCATTTTCAGGGATACTGACTGCCTATGTGTACTACCAATTAAGAAACTAATATGCTCGTAGAACTCCGAATTAAAAACTTTGCGATCATAAACGCACTCAACCTGGAATTCAATCCGGGACTGGTTATTTTAACTGGAGAAACCGGAGCTGGAAAATCCATCATAATGGGAGCGCTGGACATGCTCCTCGGCCAACGAGTTGATATGTCTACGCTTCGAAAAGGCAGCGATTTTGCCAGTGTTGAAGCCGTCTTCAGAATCCCTGATAATGTCAGAGCTCCTGTGATAAAACTCCTTGAAAAAGAGGAACTTCTAGAAGGGACAGAATTTCTGACCCTGACCCGGGAACTCAGGAAAGATAAGCGGAATATAGCCAGGGTGAATGGACACAGAACAAATGCTGCAGTATTGGTTGGATTGGGTCAATACCTGGTGGATATCCACGGCCAATCTGAACATCTTTCCTTGATGCGTGTAAACCAGCATTTGGGACTACTGGACCGTTTCTCAGAAACAACAGGGCAATTGGATGAATACCAGAAAATATATCAACAAATAAAAGAAACCCAAATAACTCTTTCAAGATTACGGCAATCTGATTTGGAAGCAGATCAGAGAAAAGAATTGCTGGCTTTCCAGGTAGAGGAAATTAGTTTAGCAGCTCCCCAAGAAGGAGAAGAAGGGCCGTTAATCGAACTTCGCAACCGGTTGGTTAATGCTGAAAAGCTTGCTGACCTCGGTCAGAAGATCTTAATTCTCCTGGATGATGCACCTTCTCACCAACCCACAGTATTGGATTTGGTTGGTCAGATCGTCAGTTCGATGGAAGTTCTTTCAAAAACAGATCCTGCCCTGGAAATCCAAAACCAGCGGACCCTTGAACTCAGTGATGGGTTCTTTGAGCTTGATAAGGATTTACGATCTTATCTGGACACGCTGGAATTTGATGCCAACGAACTTGAGAATACCCAGGATCGCCTGGTTTTACTGCATGAGCTGAAGAGGAAATACGGTGAAACTATATCCGATATCCTGAATTATTTGGAGCAAGCCCGGCATCAATTGGAAGAAATAACTGGCAGGGGTACTTTGATCGGGGAATTGGAAGAAGTTGAGCGCGGTCTGCTCTCGAAATTGGGGATAGCGGGTCAGAAGTTAACCCAGGGTCGAAAAACTGGAGCTCAACGACTAGCCTCTGAATTGGAGACACAATTAAATGATCTCAAAATGGCAGGGTCCCGTTTTGAAGTCTCCTTTATGGAGACAGAATCCAAAACGGGTGCACCCGTTGCTGATGGAAAAACGCTTGAATTTTATCCTGACGGTTTGGAAAAAGTCGAGTTTCTGATCGAAACCAACCCTGGAGAAGGATTGAAAGCGCTAGCGAAAACAGCTTCAGGTGGAGAAACCTCCAGGTTAATGCTTGCTTTAAAGAATGTGTTGGCCAAGGCCGACCACATCTCCACCCTGGTATTTGATGAGATCGATCAGGGGATCGGCGGTAGGATTGGGGCAGTAGTAGGCGAGAAACTTTATAGACTTACACCAGAGCATCAAGTCATTTGCATCACACACCTGCCGCAGTTAGCTGGTTTTGGCCAGCAGCACTTCCAGGTGCTAAAAGGAATGGCAGATGGTCGGACATCGATCCAGGTCCAGGAGATCAGTGGTGAAGAACGGGTAAAGGAACTTGCAACAATGCTGGGCGGTCTCAGTGACAAAAATCTGGAATCAGTCCGGGAAATGATGGACTACATATCCAAAGTGATCCAATAGGATTTAATTTCCAATGGATATTAAATCGCATATTATACGGTTCAGAACGAACCAAAGAAAAAGGAACCGATCAAATCCTCTGGGAACGATCGGTTTATTATTTGCTGCGTTTTTGAGCATTGGCATGGCAGGGGGAGTTATCTATGCTGTGAGCCGTTATTCAGAAATTACTGCGGATCTGCCTACACCTGAAGAAATGGAGGTTTTGTTTAACTCCCAGGATGGATCCCTTTTAATGCCTACCAGGATAATGGGCCATCAGGGAGTCCAGGAATTGTGGCGATTTGAAAACCCTGCAGTTGATTATCGTCATTATGTAAATATCACTGACGGGCAGATGCTGTTTTTCCGTGATGTTCCAGAGGAATTGATTCAGGCCACATTGGCTGCTGTGGATGTTGCTTTTCTGGAGAGACCGGAGGGTTTTATCAGTGGCATCCTGGATAATAATCCTGATCCGATCACCCAATCGCTTGTTGAGGACCTGTTATTGTGGGATGAAGTAGGACATCCCTATTTTGAGATCAGGGTTAACTTGCTTTCAGATCAGGTGATTGCCAATTATGGCAGGCAAAAAGTTTTGGAGTGGTATCTGAACAGCGCGTATTACGGGCGGGAGATCTACGGTGCAGCTCAGGCTTCGTTGTATTATTTTGGAAAAGATTTGGGAGATTTGGATCTGGCTGAATCAGCATTACTGACTGCAGTAGCTGAATTTCCTTCATTGAATCCATTTGATGCGCCGACCGCAGCTAAGGAAAACCAGGAGATTATCCTGGGAAAAATGGCAGCGGCAAATTTAATCACATCTCAGGTTGCGGTACAAACCGGAAACAAGCAGTTGTTCTATGCCGATCCCGATCAAGGACAGATCAAACCAAGACCTGGTTATGTAGATTACATCCTTGAGGAAGCCAGTAGAACGGTTCCTCAGGACCGTCTGTTAAGGGGAGGATTCACGATTCTATCAACTATCGATATGAGTCTGCAGCAAACCCTGGAATGTACTACAGAAGTCATGTTTGGGCGAGTCTACGGTGAAGAACAACCGACCAGTGATAATTGCGAAGCGGCTCGCTTATTACCTCGTTATACGGGACAGGTAATGGAACAGCCGGATTCTCTGGAAATCGATCTGATTCTTCTCGATTCCAATAACGGACAGCTTTTGGCTATGTCTGGGATATCGGCTTCGGGAGAGAAGACGGATTTATTTGAACCAAGGAATCCTGGGACTCTGATCACTCCCTATTTATATCTGAATCAATTTGCCCAGGGGTTTGAACCGGCCTCCCTGGTTTGGGATATTCCAGGCAGTGATGAGCTTTCAACTGAACTGATGCATCCTGGATGTGATCAGGATTGCGAGTTTCTGGGACCGGTGAGCATGCGGAAAGCCCTGGTTAATGATTATCTGTCTCCTGCCACCCAATTCTGGTCTGTTCAGGCGAAGAGTATTTTTCCAAGCACTTTAACAGTATTCGGGTATTCCCTACATCCAGAAATGTGTCTTGAATGCCCTGTGTTTCCCAATAATCTTCATCTGGATATGATCGACCTTGCCCAGGGATATGGTGTGTTCGGTAACCAGGGGTATCTGCGCGGAAAATCTACTGGAAATTCGAATTTAGAGATCCAGCCTTCGTCGGTCCAGCGGATTGAAACGCGATCCGGGGTATTAGTTTCCAGTGATGACTTATTTATCGAAAAGAAGATCATTAGCGAAGAACTGGCTTTCCTGATTACTGATACATTGAGTGATGGTGAAGCCCGCTCAGATCCCTATCTCAGGGATGTGTTTCAGATCGGTAGGGAAGCTGCCGTGAAGGTAGGAACAGTGGCAGATGGGGGCTCCGCCTGGGTGATTGGCTATACTCCACAGATTGTCACTGCCTCGTGGGTTGGCAATCCGGAGAGTAATGAGGATGGGATTGACTATCAGCAGATAGCAGCCAATCTTTGGCGGGCGGTTACCCAGTATATTTCCAGGGATCTGCCAGTGGAGGATTGGCCCCTTCCGAACAATATCATCACCCTTGATGTATGTTACCCCTCCGGGCTGCGGCCCACAGAGAATTGCCCCAGAATTGTCCGAGAGGTATTCATTCAAGGAAATGAACCTGCCGGAGCTGATAATCTATTCCAGTTATATGAGATCAACAGGGAAACAGGATTGCTGGCATCAGTTTTTACACCATCCGGTCAAATTGAGGATCGGGTTTATTTGAGCGTTCCACCGGAAGCGAGATCCTGGGCAGACCAAGCCGGGATCGACACTGCTCCAACACTGTACGACCTTGAGATCCCAGGGGAAAGGGAAGATGGTTTATCGATAACGACGCCAGAAAATTACTCTTTTGTGAATGGTCGGGTGAGGATAATTGGGTCGATTCCAGCAGATGATTTTGTTTCTGCCAGGCTGCAGTATGGAGGGGGATTGAATCCTGGTTCTTGGATCCAGATCGGATCTGAAATTACAAAGCCATCGTTTTTTACCCGCCTTGGTACCTGGGATACAACAGAACTAGATGATGGTATTTATGCCATCCAGCTGGTATTAATTCAGGAAAGGCAGCAGATTGGAAAGACCTCGTTGGTGGTTTCGGTAGATAATACTCCTCCAGCTATGATATTTACAACAGATCTGTCCGGTGGACAGATACCTTTTCAGACTGGTGAAGAGATTCTGTTTGAAGTGAAGTTTGAGAATAATTCAGAGATCGATCAGGTTGAATTCAATTTGAATGGTGATTTGCTATCCTCCCGCAGGGTAGCGCCTTATGTCGCTTCCTGGCCAATGATCCCCGGAGAATATGAGCTGCAAATCAGCGCTCAAGATCAGGCTGGTAATCTTGAGGAATATTCAGCGTTCTTTGAAGTGTTCTCAACTGAATAATTTGGTCAAGTGTTACTTTTTCTTTTTAAACCCGAACAAACGCAGGGCATTAAGATCATTACGCCAATTCTTCCTGACTTTAATGCGCAGCCTGAGGAATACTTTTCTGCCGCTCATGGATTCAATTTCCTTTCGGGCGGCTGATCCGATCTTTTTTATCATATTCCCCTTTTCCCCGATCAGAATGCCTTTCTGTGAATCTCTTTCAACAAAGACCGTCGCTTCTATATAAGCTGACCCGTTATCTCTCTCTTTATATTCGTCTATACGGACCGCAATAACATGCGGCAGTTCTTTTTGCAGCAATCGCATCGCGGCAGCTCTGATCAGATCAGCAGAAATCTCCCGTTCGTATAGATCTGTAACCTGATCTTCAGGGTAGAGCAGGGGGCCTTCCGGAAGGATCTCAAGGATACTGTTCTCCAAATTGTCCAGATTTTCCCCTGTTGCTGCGGATATTGGGATGAGTGGTGTATCGGGAAGCAAGGCCTGGTATTGTGCAGTACGGTCCTGAAGTTCTTTTGGATCGAGTTTGTCAATCTTGTTTAAAACCAGGAAAACGGTGGGTTTCTCTTTTAACTCCCGCAATGCTTCTCCGAATATTTGATCTTCCTGGTTCGGGGGCGTGCTTCCATCCAGGATTAGTATTGCCAGATCGGCATCTTCAAGAGCCTGGAGGGCGTCTTGATTCATGAATTCACCTAATTTATGTTTCGGAAAATGTAATCCAGGTGTATCAATGAAGATCAACTGTCCCTCTGGAAGGGTCAAGATACCCAGCTGTTGCAGGCGGGTGGTTTGAGGTTTGGGTGATACAGCTGCGATGGTCTGCTGCAAAAGACGATTCAGTAGAGTAGATTTACCAACATTAGGTCGTCCCATAACAGCGATGAAACCCGACTTGTGTTTGTTTTCCATGATTTATTTCCTGGTTTTGGCAGACCTTGAAATCCACTCTGGATGCCTTGACCGATGAGCCTATTTTTTATATAATATTGTGTCTGGGTAAAAATCGACCCGGAGGATACTTTTTGTTTAAAAATATATCAGTAATGATATTCACCAACATGTTTCTTTGCCCTGGTTGTGACCGGGGCATATTAATGCGTATAGTAACCGCTGCAGGGTAGTTTGGTCAAGTAGAAGAAAAGGAAGAGGGAGATTCTATGGCTCAGGTAGATAAAGCCAAAAGTTACGCTCGAATTAGTTATCGTTATCCTTTACCACCCCTGATTAAGGTACAACTGGATTCCTTTAAACGATTGAAGGATGATGGGGTGAAAGATCTATTTCATGAGATTTCACCAATTGAATCTTATAACGGGAAGATGAAGTTGTATTTCCCAAGTGATACCCCCGAAGCAAAACAGTGGGGTCTGGATTTCAGATTTGAAGATCCGGAGTATTCTGTCCAGGAATGTGTAGAACGAGACCTGACCTATGCATCCGCTTTATACGTTTCTGTCTTGTTGGCTGGCGCCAAGGTGCCAGAACCCATCAAGCAGGAAATCTTTATGGGTGAATTCCCGGAGATGACCGATAAAGGGACTTTCATTATTAATGGTACCGAACGTGTGGTTGTTTCTCAGTTGATCCGCTCCCCTGGTGTGTATTTTGAAGCTGAAGTCGACCGTACAACGGGCCGGCGATTGGCTGTTTCAAAATTGATCCCTGATCGGGGTGCCTGGATGGAATTCGAAACCCGCAAGACGGGATACCTGACTATTCGTTTCAATCGTCAGCGAACCATCCCTGTAACCATATTCCTGCGCGCATTGGCGGCAGTGGACGATGGTCTGAAAGACTCTCCCATCAAAGAGGGAACTGATGAAGAACTGATCGCTCTCTTTGAAGATATCGATACCAATCCGGACCGCATGTTCATTCCGGCTTGTTTCGCTCAAGAACCAGAATGGAATATTCCCGACGGCATGACCATTGCTGAGATTGCGTTGATAGATTTCTTCAAGCGCATGCGACCTGGAGACCCGGCAACTGTTGAAAACGCCCGGGATTTCCTGGAAGATCAACTCTTTAACGATCGCCGCTACAATCTGGAACGAGTTGGCCGCTATAAACTGAATCAAAAATACGATCTAGAAGGCAAGGTGCCGGTATCCCACCTCACGATAACAAAATGGGATATTTACTACCTTATCCGCCGGATGATCGAAATAAATAATAATATGGAAGACCCCGATGATATCGATCACCTGGGCAACCGTAGAATTAAAACTGTGGATGAGCTGATCCAGAACAAACTGCGGGTCGGCATCCGCCGTATGGAACGAGTCATTCGTGAACGTATGTCCATCCGTGGTAAAAAGAAAATGTCCCCGGTCACACTGGTGAATATTCGCCCTGTGGTGGCCTCATTGCGAGAATTCTTTGGTTCTAGTCAGCTCTCTCAATTCATGGATCAAACAAACCCGCTTTCAGAACTTCGTCATAAACGAACTTTGTCAGCACTTGGTCCTGGTGGTCTGCACCGACAGCGAGCTGGTTTTGATGTGCGAGACGTCCATCAATCACATTACGGACGCATCTGCCCCATTGAAACCCCGGAAGGTCCTAACATTGGTTTGATCGGCCGATTCGCTTCTTATGCCCAGGTGAATGACTATGGATTCATAGAGACGCCGTATCGAAAAGTTCGCAACGCGGTATCTCCAGGTGATTCGGAACTCGTGGATGCACAGCTCAGGGAAGATGTCATCCATCCAGGTACCGGAAAAACAATTGCTAAAGCCGAAGAACGAGTGACCGATAAACAGGTTGCGGCAATGAAAAAGGCCAAAATCAAAGATATCCTGGTTACACCTTATATCTCTGAAGAGGTTGAATATCTGGCTGCGGATGCTGAAGATCGATTTGTGATTGCCCAGTCCAATGCTGAGATCAATGAACACTTTGAGTTTGTCAAGGATCGGGTTTCTGCCCGCCATTCTTCAGACTTCTTATTTGTAAAACCAATTGATGTTGACTATATTGACGTGGCGCCAAACCAAATCGTAGGGATCAGCGCTGCATTAATTCCGTTTCTCTCGCACGATGATGCCAACCGCGCTTTGATGGGATCCAATATGCAGGCCCAGGGTGTTCCCCTGTTGAACCCGGAAATTCCTCGGGTATCAACCGGTATGGAAAAACCGGCCGCAATGGATTCTGGTCAGGTGCTGCTGGCAGCAGAAGATGGCGAAGTGACCTCTGTGGTGGGTGACAAGGTTATCATCCGGACGAAAGATAATGAGGTCAAAGAGTACAAACTCTGGAAATATGAACGTTCAAATCAGAGCACATGCATAGATCAGCGGCCGATCGTAAGAAAGAGCCAGCTGGTGAAAAAAGGTGATGTAATTGCCGATTCTTCCTCAACAGTACACGGCAACCTGGCCCTTGGTCAGAATGTCACAGTTGCATTCCTCTCCTGGGAGGGAGCCAACTTCGAGGACTCGGTTGTGATCTCCGAACATTTGGCACAGAATGACATGTATACTTCCATCCATATTGAGGAACATGAGGTTGAATCCCGAGATACCCGGCTTGGACCGGAGGAGATCACTCGCGATATCCCAAATGTTGGAGAAGAGGCCCTCAAAGACCTGGATGAAACCGGCGTGATCCGGATCGGCGCTGAAGTCGGCCCTAATGATATCTTGGTTGGAAAGATCTCACCCAAAGGTGAAAAGGAACTTTCTCCTGAGGAACGTTTGTTGCGAGCTATCTTTGGCGAAAAATCACGTGATGTGAAAGATACTTCTCTGCGCATGCCGCATGGTGAGCGTGGAAAGGTTATTGAAGTGAATATCTTCACCAGAGAAGATAATGCAGATCTGTCTGCAGGTGTTGAAAAAATGGTGCGGGTGTTTGTAGCGCAAAAACGCCGCATCACTGCAGGCGATAAGATCGCTGGACGCCATGGAAACAAAGGTGTTGTTTCCACAGTTGTGGCAGCGGAAGATATGCCTTATCTGGAAGATGGAACACCGATCGATATGTTATTGTCGCCCACAGGCGTTCCTGGACGTATGAATATTGGGCAGGTGCTTGAAGCCCATCTGGGCTGGGCTGCCAGAAAACTTGGTTTTGTGGCAGTTACCCCGGTGTTCGACGGTGCCCATGAAAGTGAAATTGAAGCTGAACTAGCCAGGGCCTGGATGATGGATCAGGCCTGGAAGGACGCAGAAAAGAAAGCCTGGGAATGGTTGGATGGATTTGATTATGAATCCAAAGATCTCCAGGACAATAATGAAGCCCGACGGCTTTATCTCGAAAACTGGCTCGGCGAACGGGGTTATGACGTTTATAAACTCGTATCTGATGAGATCTATGCCCGCCGATCTGTGCTGCGCGAGTGGCTCCGGGATAACGATTACGAACCAGAGGATATTCTGTTCTTTGAGGATAAGAAGATCCCCAACAATGATCGAGATGCCCAGGATGAAAGAACGGTGGACGCTTGTCTGAGATTGTGGATTAGCGCAGTTACTGGCGGAGATGTTAAGAAACTGGTTAAGAAAGATACTGATGCTCTGCGAGTAATGGCTGAAAAGCTGGTTACAGAAACGGGAGTTCCTCTTCCATTATTTGGAAAACAAACCGTCTATGATGGCAAAACAGGTAAACCCTATCACAACCCGGTTACTGTAGGTGTGATGAACATACTTAAACTCCACCACCTGGTCGAGGATAAGGTCCACGCCCGGTCAACTGGTCCTTACAGTCTTGTTTCCCAGCAGCCGCTGGGTGGTAAGGCTCAGTTTGGAGGCCAGCGATTTGGTGAGATGGAAGTTTGGGCGCTTGAAGCTTACGGTGCCGCTCATACATTGCAGGAAATGCTCACTGTAAAATCTGATGATGTAGTGGGCAGGGTGCAGGCTTACGAAGCGATTGTGAAAGGTGAACCGATCGAGGATATTGGCATTCCGGCTTCTTTCCGGGTGCTAGTGAAAGAAATGCAAAGTCTGGGACTGAATATTGAAGCAGTCACGGAAGAAGGTGAAATAATAAGTTTCGGCAAGGAAGACAGCAGGGCGCAGATACCGCGCATGAGTACAGGATTACTGGGATTGGGAAACCGCTAAAACCGTGTTCCCCCTCTCGGGATCAGCAGGATATTTAAGCTGGACTGGCTTGACGCTTCACTAAGGGCGTGCTAAAATTCTAAGTCGTTGCCTCAACCTAGAAGGGGCATATACGATTGATTGAATAAGGGTTTTTGAGCGATCCAAGGCCATCTAGCAAAATTGATGGCCTTGCTATTTGAAAAGTGATCAGGATTAGGTACGGAGGAAATGTGCCAACAATTAATCAATTAGTCCGCAAAGGACGCACACCGAAGAAATCCAAGATGAAAGCCCCTGCGCTGCGTTATACATTTAACTCCATGAAACAGCGTAGAATTTGGCAGGACAAGGGAGCTCCCCAGAAACGTGGGGTATGCACCATTGTTAGGACGATGACACCTAAAAAACCGAACTCGGCGCTTCGGAAAATTGCCCGTGTCCGGCTGACCAATGGTATCGAAGTTACTGCCTATATTCCCGGTGAGGGCCATGGTCTTCAGGAGCATTCTGTTGTTCTAGTCCGCGGTGGACGTGTGAAAGACCTGCCTGGCGTTCGCTACCACATTGTGCGTGGCGTGTTGGACTCCACTGGCGTGGACGACCGGAAACAGAGCCGTTCCAAATACGGAACCAAAGCACCCTAAGCCTTTTGTGTCCTTATTAAGAGCTTTTATAACTTGACGGAGAAAACAGATGAGACGGAGAAGAGCTGACAGGAGAAAGATTGAACCGGATGTACGTTACAACAATGTAAAAGTACAGACCTTCATCAATCATGTCCTGAAGAAAGGAAAAAAGAACGTAGCAACTAACTTAGTATATGGCGCATTTGACATCATGGCCGAGAAGACCGGAAAAGACCCGGTTGAATTATTTGAACAGGCTATGCAAAATGCATCGCCGCGGATGGAAGTCCGCCCCCGCCGAATAGGCGGTGCGACATATCAGATCCCAATGGAAGTGCCAACTCACCGCCAGTTCACACTGGCTACTCGCTGGCTTCTAGAAGCGGCTCGTTCACGAAAAGGACAACCATTTGATCAGTGCCTGGCCGAAGAGCTGCTAAGTTCAGTAAATAATGAAGGCCTGGCGATCCGTAAGAGGGAAGAAGCCCACAGAATGGCAAAAGCCAACCGTGCATTCTCCCATTTCCGGGTATAGGTATAGTAGATCGAATTAAGGAAGTATGGCTAGAAAATACGCTTTAGAGCAGTTCCGAAATATTGGTATCATTGCCCACATCGATGCGGGTAAGACCACCACAACCGAGCGAATTCTCTTTTATACAGGGAAAACGCATAAAATCGGTTCTGTCGATGATGGAACAACTGTTACCGACTGGATGGACCAGGAGCGAGAACGAGGTATCACCATCGTTTCTGCTGCGGTATCTGCTGTTTGGAAGCGTCATTTGATCAACGTTATTGATACTCCAGGCCATATCGACTTTACCGCAGAAGTTCAAAGATCCCTTCGAGTACTTGACGGAGGGGTTGTTGTTTTTGACGCTGTGCAGGGAGTTGAACCTCAAAGTGAAACCGTTTGGAGACAGGCGGACCTTTATAAAGTTCCCCGCATTTGTTTTGTCAATAAAATGGACCGTGTTGGCGCGTCCTATGAGCGCACAGTGGAAATGATCCATGATCGCCTGGGAGCCAACGTTTTTCCGATCCAGGTTGCCATCGGCGAAGAAGACCAATTTAAAGGTGTGGTTGATCTGATAACCAGGAAAGCTTATATCTGGGAAGATCATGATGGAACACCTCCCCTGGAAGTAGAAGTACCGGAAGATCTCAAAGAACAGGTGGAAAGTGCCCGCACCAAGATGGTTGAAGTGATTGCCGAAACTGATGAAGGGCTTACCAATAAATTCCTTGAAGAACAAGAAATCAGTGAAGACGAGCTGAAAGTAGCCCTCCGTGCAGCTGTGATCTCAAACGAGCTGACGCCTGTATTATGCGGCAGTTCATTGATCAGCACTGGAGTCCAGCCTTTGCTCGACGCAGTTATCGATTACCTGCCCTCACCGCTGGATATTCCACCGGTTGAAGGAAGCGATCCCAAAACAGACGAGGTCCTCATTCGTAAACCGGATGATGATGAACCACTCAGCGGCCTGGTATTTAAAATCGTCACCGATCCCTATGTTGGCCGTCTGGCTTATATCCGGATCTATTCTGGCGAGATTGAACAGGGTTCGACGGTATCAAATTCCAGCAAGGGCAAACGCGAACGGATCGGACGATTGATCCGGATGTATGCCGACCGTAGGGAAGACATTACCAAAGCCGGGGCAGGAGATATCGCTGCGGTGCTCGGATTAAAGAACAGCTTCACCGGCGATACCTTGTGTGAGGTTGGATCCCCGATCATCTTGGAGAATATATCTTTCCCGGACCCGGTGATTAGAGTTGCAATCGAACCTAAAACCACAGCCGACCAGGATAAATTAGCCACTGCACTTCAGAAACTATCTGAAGAGGACCCCACATTCCAGGTCCGGGTGGATGGAGATACCGGCCAAACCCTGATATCTGGCATGGGCGAACTGCACCTGGAAGTGCTGGTTGACCGCATGCTGCGAGAATTCAAAGTACAAGCCAGGGTCGGGCGTCCGCGTGTTGCTTATAAAGAATCTATTACCAGACCGGTTGAAAAAGTAAATTACCGCCATGTCAAACAGACAGGTGGACACGGCCAATACGGCCATGTGGTCTTAAACCTAGAACCGGGTGTTGCTGGAAGCGGGATCGTATTTGAGGAAGAAATCCGGGGCGGTACAATTCCCCGTGAATATATACCAGCGGTTGAGAAAGGTGTTAAGGCTGCTGCAGAATCTGGTGTTATTGCCGGATACCCGGTGACTGATGTGAAAGTTACCCTGGTAGACGGCTCATCTCACGATGTGGATTCCAGCGATCTTGCATTCAAAATGGCTGGATCGATGGCGTTCCGGCTGGGTGTTCAAAAAGGAAGACCAGTTTTGCAGGAACCGGTTATGAAAGTAGAAATAATCATACCTGAAGAATACCTGGGTGATATAATTGGGCAAGTTAATTCCCGTCGGGGAGATGTCCAGGGCATGGATGCCCATCCCGGAGGTACCCAGGGAATACGTGCGATGGTTCCGCTGGCTGAAATGTTTGGATATGCCACAGAATTGCGATCCGCAACCAAGGGTCGAGGCGCGTTTACAATGGAGTTTGATCATTATTCAAAAGTATCTGAGGAATTATCGAAAGAGATTGTTGTCGGAGCTTAGAATACTCACAAAAATTGGCCAAAACAAGATAGGTATTATTTAGGTCAGGAGAAGAATTATGGCGAAAGAGAAATTTGAACGAACGAAACCGCACGTGAATGTGGGCAC
>CAZOUN010000022.1:0-32795 GCA_964582965.1 uncultured Anaerolineales bacterium
ATTACCCAAGAGAGGGTTTTTATTTATTTGTCCACCTTATGGGGTGCACTCCAATTCACTGCGGTTTTTTCTTTGATACTTGCATAAGTACCACAAACACGACAGCAGCCAGCAGCAAGGTCAGGTAGAGGACCTGGATTATGAACTTCGGACCTAAATCATCTACGGATTTTCCGATCAGCCAGGGTAAAAAAACAGACCCCATACTACCACTGATAAAAAAGATACTGGTTACTTTACCGGTCATAGGCATTAAACTCTCAGCAAAGGTCAGCATTGTCGGAAAAAGGGATGCTACTGAAAAACCCAATATGATTGTTCCGAGCCACAAAACCGCTGTATTAGTGGGAAAAAGGAATACCAATCCCAGACCAAGGATTGCGCCAGTGACATCCACCAAGAGAATTTTTCTTGGATTCAACCTCGTTGCCAGGGGAATGCTGATCAAACGGCTGAAAGTGAATGCGCCCCAATATGTGGAAGTTATCAGAATAGCTGCTTGTTCATTAGCCAAACCTGTTTTCATTGAATAGGTCGATAACCAATCTCCATAACCAACCTCTACTCCCACAAAAGCAAAGAAAAACAGGGCGATCACCCAGATGACCTGGGTGCGGTTTTCCCCCTTGGTTTTATTCCCGTCCTGGTCTTCATTTTGTGCAGATAAGCTCATTGTTGGTTCTTGAAGTTTGATGAACTGGACTAGGATCAATATCGAGAATAAACCCAATCCCCAGTAACCCCAATGAATACCGTTGGAGATTTTAAGGGATCCAGCCAGGATCAAGGGAGCCATAAATGCTCCCAAACCAAAAAAGAAATGGAATCCGCTCATTGCAGGAGCAATATCAATATCCGGTACTCTAAAAAGAAGGCTGTTGCAGCCTACGTCTACCAACGCAGTTGCCAGAGCCATGATCATGGAAACAAAAATCAATATTATTGAACTTTTCAGGAATGGGATCAATCCCAGCGTTATTGCGATGAACGGTAAAATCCAGGTCAGCAATTTATGCCCCCTGAACTTATCAAATAAAAATCCCGCAATCCACGACCCCGCCATGTAAGATAAGGCGCGGGTTGGAAAAATGAGACTGATCTCTCCCAGGGTGGAATTAGTCTGTTCAACCAGTTTTAATAATGAAGGACCAAAAACCGCACCCGACATACCGATGTAAATCGAGAAGGAGTAATACAATATGATCCAGCGACGTTTTAGAGCTTTATTCATTGGGAATTTTTCAATATGCACTTGAAATTTGGTCAACCTGCTTATTTTATCGTAAATAAAAAAAGAGGGATAAAGTCTTTGAAAAAGACATCATCCCTCAGGTTTAAAAAAATGCTCCCTACTCAAAAATCACTACAGGAAATCCCAACTCTCTGAATAATCCTCCCAGATAGCTTTCTGCGTTTTGAGCAGCCAGCTCCAAGATGCCATCTTTCAAAGCGCTTTCTTCAATTTCCTGTTCCGCAGCCAGTCTGGCTTTCGATTCCAGATCCACTTCCCCATCGGTGAATAACCCGGTATCACGGTCATATACATAGGATTGTTCATTATCGACCGCTACTACAAAGATCTCAGGATCAGGAAGCTGGACATAAAGAACCCCTCCTCGAACCTCAAGGGCTTCAGGATCTAATTTATTCAGATCTATCCCAGCGATCACTTCTCCATGAGCGACTAGGATCAAACGGTCCCCAACCAACCATTTAAATACGCCCTGGCGGGTTTCCGCTGTGATGATCTTTTCAAGGCTGAACTTGATTGTTTCCAATCGGGCCAGACTGCGCACTTCATGGACGATGGTAACCGGATCAGGAAGAATAGTCGGAGTTGGATGGAGAACCACAGATATCTGTGTAGAAAGACTATCTGTCATTTCCCTGACTGGAGATAATTGGTTCGATATCGAATTTTGAACTGTAATGACCAGAAATACTCCCGCTCCAACCAGAATAAGCAGAAAAACAATTTGGATAATCCAACCCCATTTTTTCATATAAACTCCTCAAAACGAATTGCTATCAACCTACTACGGTTAACCCGTCACGTATAACATCGAAACGGTTTAATCTTTTATTCTTCTTGGGACAATTTGTCCTGCCAGAGCAATAAAGTATCCAATGCTGCCTGAGCTTGGTCAGATTGAATATACAAATGGTCATGATAATAGGCAGACACCACGTTCACTGAAAAACCCTGAGCGGCCAGCACGTCCGTAATCCTTGCCAAAAAGCCTACTGCAGTCAGACTGGAATGAACATTCATGGTTATTCTCTTGAAGATCAGCTCATAGGCCAGATCATTTAGGTCAGCAAGATGTTTTCCGATGATGACTGTTATACCTTCCCTTTCAATATAATAACCCTGACAGAGAACCAAGAACTCTTCCGCCCGGGTTGGCGAAAGGCTGCAAAGTACCAGTTCCTCTTCTTCCAGGACCGGCTGCATATTCCTAATCAGATTATCCAGGTCAGTTTCACCAGAGTAGTCACTCATAAAGGCCTCTTTTTTTATCAGTCCAGGTAAGCTTTTGAAATAAACTCGAATATAGAATCAGCAATATCTACTAATTTATCACAATCGACGATCCCTGCTTGATCCTTAGGCGTATGGGTTATCTCCTGCTTATCAATATTCTCGAGGAACCACTGCGATGTGACAGCAATAGCCGGGACGCCCTGCTGGAGGAATATGCTGTGATCTCCCTGGTACCAAGGACCGCCTTCTTGGATCTTTTCGGTAGAATCAATCACCTCAGAAAATCTATTATAGATATCTTCCGAAAGATTAAAAGGTGAAAAAACTGATGGCCCTTGATGGAAACCCGCCCCATCAATATTAATATTGATCAAGAATTCGTCGAATCGATCCCGATTTTGTTCCAGGTAGATCATCTGCCCGGAAGCCGCATAATAATCCTCGCCGTTAAATGGCAGCAATTCAATCATCACCTTACCCTGGTAGTCTCTCAGTTTTTCCGCCAAGAGCAAAAGCACAATTACTCCAGTAGCATTGTCAATGGCTCCTGGTGTATCGATCTTGGCATCAATATGGGCAGATATTGCTATTCGTCTGGTGTGATCTTGTCCTTTTCTCACAACCAGGTTTAGGCCTTCAGTCTGGATTCGGCTGGCATTCGAGGTTAGCTTTCCTACTTGTCCAACTTTCATGAGCAACTCTTGTCCTTCTTCTTCGGTCAGATAAACAGATGGGATCTGAAAATCCCCGTCCTCGATCAACGGGAATGGGTAAACACCACCAGCCAGGGAAGCGTTACGGCCTGTGGCAGACAAAATAGCTCCCGGCTTCTTCTCCTCCAGGAGGGTAATTATCTGTTGATGATCTTTCGGATTATAAAAAACAAAGTTCTTGGGCATAAGCTGCTCACAGGTTAACTCACCATGGAGCAGTAATAATTTTCCTGACACATCAATTTTTTCAAGTTCTTTCAATGTCCCTGCCTCAGCAAGTTCAGCTTCCAATGAACAACCCAATGAATAAGGGCTGGCATATACCTGGAAATCATTCGACCCAATTTGCAGCTCCGCTCTATCAACAATCCAATCCATAGCTGGAAAAGGTGTGGATTCGATTTTCCAGTCGTATTTCTTGACAATCTCCTTGAAAAAGGCAGAAGCCTGCTGATTTCCCTTACTGCCGACTGGCCGTTGAGGGATCTCTCGGCACAATTTATTTAAGTATGCTTCACATTTTTGGGTCATATTAATCTTCCTGGTTTTTATAGTTCTCATGTTAATTATAGCTAGGAATTCTCTTTTGAAATCTACGAAGAACAGACATAATAAAAATCTAACTTGACAATCAGGTCTGGTATTGCTATACTAACTTTGTAATTCAAAGTACTTTCCAATCAAACTGAATCTTTGGAGGTTGTTATGACTGAAAAAATGAGTCTAAAAGATCTGGAAAGGAAAATGTACCGGGTTTCTTCTCAGGATGGCATCCTTGATATCCAAATTGGAATTATGTTATTAATTTTTGTCTTCCCTATCTATCTAAGCGACACTTTGGGAGATTTCTGGTCTTCGATGGTATTTTTACCTCTCTGGGTTTTTGTTATATCCGGCTTCCGGGCATATCGTAAAAACGTCATTCAGCCCAGAGTAGGAAAAATACAATACGGGACTTACAGAAAAAAGCGTTTGAAGCGATTGAATATCATCATACTATTTTTTAATGTGATAGCCCTGGTACTGGGTGTGTTGGTATTTTACAAATTCAAAGAACTATCAGATTGGGTCATTTCCGCCTGGTTCTCAATAATCATTCTGCTTGGATTCAGCCTCGCTGGATACATGCTGGATTTTCCCCGGCTCTACCTGTATGGCCTATTGATTTCTGCAGCACCTGTGATTGGTGAGTACCTCTATCAGAATCTCGGTTATTCCCATCATGGATTTCCGGTAACTTTCGGTTTCTCATCAGCAGTCTTGGTTATCACCGGCCTAACCATCCTGATTCGCTTACTAATGAAATACCCAGCCCAAAATAGAGAGGAGCTGGTATGAGTGAAAACACGCCTCAAGAAAATCCGCTGGCTGAAATTGATCAAATCATACATGCACCAGCCCGGCTTCGAATCTTGTTGATGCTTTATGTGGTTGAAAGCCTGGATTATGTCTTTTTGAAGAATCAGACCGGCCTATCATGGGGAAATCTTGCCACTCATCTCGGTAAACTGGAAAACGCTGGTTATGTGACAATAATAAAAGGATATCAGGGGAAGAAACCACAAAGTCAAATCCAATTTACAGACAGCGGCCGGGAAGCATTTCGGAGCTACAAAAACACACTGCAGCAAATTCTCAACGATCTTCCAGATTAGGATCAGACAAAGATATATTGCAGCAAGATCACGATTAAGATCGAGCCCGCCATCACCAGCGTTATATGCAAATTTAGGAGTGCTAGGAGAAAAGCCATTAATCCCCCGGCTAAACCAAGCAATGGCTGGTCCTTCTCCACCAGCAAAACGCCCGGGAAGATCAATGCCCCCAAAGCCGCGTAAGGGATGCTCTGAAGCCATTTTTTGAACCAAACAGGGAACTTGATACGATCCAGAAACAAGGCCGGCAGCAGACGCGGAATATAGGTTACCAGGGCCATACCAACGATCACAAGCAGGATTTTCATACATCCTCCTTGATCAGAATTATGCCCAAACCAGCGGCAACGATCGTCGCCAGGACTATTGCCCATCCAGTATCCACAATTAATCCCAAGACCCAGTTTAGGATCATGCTGCAAAGAGCTATAACAGCGAAACTGATTGATTTTCTGGCTGGTGGAACCAATAACCCGATAAACAGCCCGTACAGCCCTACTGTCATTGCAGTTGTGATCTCTGCGGGAATAAATCCAGCCCCCAATCCTCCCACCGCCGTTCCAGATACCCAACCCAGGTAAGATGTGATCATCAATCCCGCCATATAGGTTGGCGTTCTTGGCTCAGATTGACCTTCTCCCCCGCCCAGTGTTAACAAAGCAAAGGTTTCATCGGTGATAAAAAATGACAAAAAACCTTTCCAGCCAACAGTGAATTTCCTCATTTGGTCATTCACAGCCAGACTCATGATTAAGTGGCGCATATTTAAGAAGAAAGTGGCAATAATAATCTGCGCCGCCCCAGCGCCTGCTAGAAACATGCTCACCCCCACAAATTGGCTGGCCCCCGCAAATACGATCAGAGACATCAAGACTGCTTCTGTCCAGTTGAATTGTGCCTGGACTGCTAAAGCGCCAAATGCGATCGCTATCGGAAAATAGCCCAGGAATATTGGCAAACCTGCCTGGATCCCCTGAAGAAGATGCGATCTGGATTTACTCACTGATGTCTGAGGTTTAAATTCCATAGATTTCAATCAATAAAATAGCGCTGGATGGTTTTATACTCCAGGTCGATGACAGGAAGGACCATATTTCCATCGCTTTTCCGTTCCACTGTTTGACCGGATGCGTAGATCATATCGATTCCAAATAATTCTTCCTTATTCTCCTCGGGATCATTAAACCTGTTCTCGATGTGTTTATGGCCAAATAACAACACATTGACACGAGGCGGGGCATCCCGCCGGCGGGCAATAACCCCCTTTAGATCTGCTTCGTCCCGGAGCCCATGATAAAAGAGGTAGTCAAATGGATGATGGTGCATGGCAAGGACGATATTTTCAACAGCTGGATTATCAGATAACTCGTCCAAGAGTTGATCCAGCTTCTGGAGCTGGACTTTCCCCAAGTAGCCTTGGGCGCCCCAGAGTTCCATATTCTGAATTTCCTCCGCCATTGAATCCAGGAGAATTATCGCCTGTCCCTCAATAATGAACACCGCTGGGTATTCTTTCACACCCGAGATCAAATCACAAAACTCTTGCTGGCTGGTTGAGCTCTCACGGTACCCGTTCGGACCATAATCATGATTCCCGGGCGCAGCCAGCACGGTAATTCCATTTTCCCTTAATCGATTGATAATTTCGCCTGCTTGTTCAAACTGCCAGGTTTGACCGTCATCTACCAAATCGCCACTGATGATCACTAATTTGGATTGATGGGTTTCCCGATGATCAAGGATCCAATCCGCAATCCGGCTGCTTTTAGCAAAGTTGTCGGATTGTCCGATATGTAAATCCGAGAGATGGATGATCTTCAAGTTGTCCTCCCCAATAAATTCAATTACTATTGTGCTCTAAATTATTTTCATTCCAATTTTTCAAGCATACCACAAGTGAAAATAATCAACGACTAATTTCCCAAACATGGATCACAGAGCGGTATTCATCAGCCATTCGCTCGAATAGGTAGATAAAACCGTTCTCCCTGTCAAATGCTATTGCTCCTACCAGATCTCTTTTGTAATCCCCATGGTTCAAAGTAGGATCCAATAAAAAATCATCCAGCACCAAGGTATCAAATATCTGGGGTTCCCAGCTTTCCATTTCTCCTCGTGCAACAGCAGCCAGTTCAGAGGGATCATAAAATATCAATTGAGCCTGGTAAGATTCTCCCCAAAAACCGCGGTTGTCATAAGGCCACTCCGGCACGTCAGGACAGGTTGCCGGAGTATGTTCCGCGCAATCATGCTCCCAGACTACTCCATTAGCAAATCCATACCACTCATTTCCAAGCGCCTTTGTTCCAGCAAAGACCACAGCAGCTCCATCGTCTTCCGTTAACCAAGCTCCCCCCCACCAGTGGTCCGCTTCCCGGTAATCAGCCACAGCCTGGGAAGGAGAACTTATAATATCCGGCTGGCCGGCATTTTGCTCACCATATAACAGGAGAGGGATCACATCGGACAGCACAGCCCCAGCTGCGGGAGGAGAATCAACATTTCCTGGACGATAAGCAAATAACCCGGGTCCTCTACCACTCCACAATCCTTCCCGGGCTCTACCGCTGGCCAGCAAAGGGCCAGGGGCTATCGCCTGGGCCCAATCTGGAGGGATCTCAAACAAGTAATCATTGGTCACGTAATTTGAATACCCATCGAATACCCAGGGACCCTGGGCATCGGGCTGATCCAGATCCAGTCCTGCCCAACCGTGTGATACTTCAAAATCCTGAATATGTTGGCCAAATGTAAAATGGAGTCGAGGTTGAGTCTGATCAAGGAAAGCAATCCCAGCCCTGGGAATTACCATCTCTTCCGCCTCGAAGATCCCATTTGTTAGGTCTGAGAACGGCTGGATTGTGACCGCGGTATTGGCACGTTGCAGGTCATCTGTAATTGTCGGGGCTGGTATGCTGATCTCAGATACATAAAGCTGATGGTCATGGCCAAATCCAAAAAGCGAACCGGGATATCCGTCACCATCTCCTTCCGGATCACCTCCCGGATAGTAGGTCAATCCATGACCACTGTAATCCCAATCCGAGCCGCCTGATCCTTCTGGCAGCCGGAAATAACCCCTATATATCAGGTCCCGGGCATGGATCAGCCCGGTGTCCGGCACATCTCCCACTTCAAAATCAACTTTGACCGATGGTTGGATGATAACGATATCCCCATCTGCAAGTTGAGGGTCAGGATTTTCAAATTCTTGGGGGCTACTGCAAGAAATTAAAATAATAGCGGTGATAATAACCAGGAACTTACTGAAATCGAATTCCATCAGTCATCCTCTTCAATTTATGTCAATAAAAAGCCTAGATACTAAATCAGTCTTTCCTCAAACAAAGATAAAATGAATTTCCCTCCCGGTGAGATGTTTCTTCCATCAAACCAACCGAGTCGGCCATCTTCAGATAATCACTGATACCGCGAAGTTCCTTGGGCCAGCGCATCCCGTAACCGGTTTCTTTGTATTCTGGGCCTGTTTTATACTGCAAGTGAACAATATAAAATTCCTTGTCGGTTTCAGGTATTTCCGCCAGATCGACATCCCACAAGTGAAATTTTCCCCCCGGCTTTAACACCCTGGCAACTTCCTGGAAAACCTTCAATTGATCATCTTTTTCCTTGAGGTACATTAATGCATAAAAAGCTGTGGCTGTCAGAAAACTCTCATCCAGGAATTTTAGGTCCCTGGCATCCATGACGATCTTTAAGGGACCTTCGGCTGCTTCCAAAAATTCGTCCTTTCGGAAATCTATTGCTACAACAATATCACCCATCAACTGTCCAATCACACCCTCGCCACCACCACCAATGTCCAGGATCCAGCTCTTATGATCAATTTCCTGGAGCTCCCATTTAACTAAAGGAAACACATGATTTGTCTTTTTTAATTCTTCCATCGAACTTTCCACTCCTAAGAAAATTATTTAGCTGACAATCCATCGTAAACCCGAAGGCAAAAGTGAATATTTGGGGATGTTAGCTGCTGAGTAGGAAGCATTATTCAGAATTGACTCTGCAGCCAGGAATCCGCTTCGGATTGCCGGACCAATCCCCTCTCCCATATCCAGGGTTGCCAACCCTGCCGAATCTCCAACCAAATATAACTTATCACGATAAATCGGTCGATCTTCTCCTCGGAGATGATAAACATAACCCTGTGGATCAAATGATCGTCCTTGTATCAACCCTGATTTTTGAAGGCTGTGGATCAAATAATCCCAATGATCCTGAATTTTTTCCTCTCTCTGTTTTAACACTGCGGAATTCCCACCAATCCCAATATTGAGATAGCCATTCTTTTTTGGTACATACCAGGCATATCCTGGTAATTTATTTTCAAAAAACCATAGTCGGCAGGTCGGATCGTTCCAGTTTGTCAGGTATTCCTCTTCCAGAGCAACAATCCTGGCGCCATTCCTGATCGCCCCTTCATTGAAAAAGGTATGGTAAACCGGGCAATGGGTTCCACCAGCTCCTATTAAATATTCTGCTGAATAACGGCCATCAATGCAGTAGCCTTGATCTGTTACCCAGAGTCGCTTAACTTCATGGGGAATTACTACTGCCCGACTCCTGTTGAGGAGCCAATGATCAAACTCAATCCTCCGAATTGCAAATTGTCTCCCGGGGCGGGTGATTGGGAAACCATTAAGATAGATTTTCAACCGAGGAAATTCTGTCAAATCAAACGGATAATCATCTGGCTTAACCCCGATATCCAAAAATACTCTGGGGGTTATCCAACCAGCACATAATTTCTGGCGAGGAAATTTCTCCTTGTCCAGCACAAGGCAATCAATACCAGCCTTTACAAGCTTTGCAGCACAAGCAGATCCAGCTGGACCGCCTCCCACGATTATTACATGATGGTGTTTCATGTTTTACGGCAATCTGGCTGGGGATTGCCGATCCGTGAAAAAACAACCTGCCAAAGCTGGGTTTGCCTGGAGCGGAAACCTCCAGCAGCGCTGAGAAGATAATATCTCCACATGCGGTAAAACCGCTCATTGTACTTATCATGAAGAGTGGGCCAGGCTTTTTCAAAATTAGCGTGCCAGGCCATTAAAGTTGGATCGTAATCAGGTCCAAAATTATGCCAGTCTTCAATTACGAACAAACCTTCCATAGCAGATGCCAGCTGGGCAATTGATGGAAGCATTCCATTTGGAAAGATGTATTTTTCAGTCCAGGGATTAACAATTCTTTTGCTGGTATTGGAACCTATGGTATGGAAAAATCCGATCCCTTCTGGTTTTAGGGTTCTATCCACAACTTCCATATAAGTGCGGTAGTTTTTATAGCCGACATGTTCCATCACGCCAATAGAAACTACCCGATCATAATTCCCCTCAACTTCCCGGTAATCTTGCAGGCGAAGCTCAACCGGCAGCCCCTGGCATAGATTCATGCCCAACTCAACCTGCTCAGCAGAAACCGTCACCCCAAAAACTTGCACGCCATACTTTTCTGCAGCATATTTGGCAAAACTTCCCCATCCGCATCCTAATTCTAGAACTGTCATGCCCGGTATTAAACCGATTTTTTGACATACCAGTTCTAGTTTTGCTTCCTGGGCCTGATCCAGATCACTGGCATTCCGCCAATAAGCACTAGTATAGTTCAACCTTTTATCCAGCATCGCCCTGTACAGGTCATTACCGAGGTCATAATGTTTTTCCCCAACCTCAAATGCCCGGGTGGAGGTTTGCAAATTCAGGAATCTTGAGCGCATGATATGCAAAAGTATTTTCCAATTCCCCCTGATCTGCCGATCGAGATTGGCTCGAAGAGCCTTATCAACCATCTGGTCAATCGCCCTGCAGTCCCACCAGCCATCCATATAGGATTCTCCCAATCCGAGGCCAACCTCGCGCAGAAGGCGATCATAAAAACGGTCATCGTGAACCTGAATATCCCAGGGATCTGTTCCGTTAATTTCGATATCAGCGCTTTCCAACAACTGTCGAATAATCAATTCCGATTTAGTTGACATGCTATTCCTCCCAAATCGTTAGTTCTTTTTTATGATAACCGGAAATCCCCATCAACCGTTACTGCTGGATCAACATTCAATTCCCCTTAAACCAATTAGAAATTATACGGCGAGCATTTCCATCACTCCGGGACCAACAACTGACCAATCCACACATGGACGCTGAAAACCTTCAATTTCAATTAGTGGACAGCCGAAAGCGGCATCATCGATATAGAGTTGGCCGTATGCTTTAGGACTCTTTGTCCAATGCACCTGGGTAGGGTTTTTATTTATTCCGTAAAATTTGATCCCATTATCTTGGAGGTAATTTACGGCCCGGGTTAAGGCATCCTGATGTTTACCGCCATCTGACCGCATTGTAAAAAGAATCAGTTTAGCTCCCGCCTCCTGGAATTTTGCCATCCACTCCAGGGCCCCTGGGGCCGGTGGGCCTATTTCTGGGAAACGGTGGTCTACAATGGTTCCATCAAAATCAATACATATATACATGTGGTGTCCTTTTCAACAGGTAAATAAGGAATTCAGGTTTGAGTATACCAATAAATAATCCCTGTAAAAATTGATGAAATAAAGCCAAAGAGATAAAATAAACCACCCAGGATATGTTCTGGATGGTGTTATCTATAATATAAATACGGCCAGAGACGCTATCCCTTATCCAGCGATTCGATCATTTTATCCGGATCGGTTGTGGGTGCATTGCATTGGAAGTTTTGACATACATACGCCGTAGCTCTGCCCTCGATGGCTTCCTGATATTTAAGGGCAGGTATCAGTTCAAATAAGGTTTTATCTTCTTGCGGTCGAAATACCCGCACTTGATTTGGAGAATAATGCTGCCTCAGTCGATCCAGCATTACCCTGGTATCCTCAGCTTGAGGATCTCCACTGATAACTACCTCATAGGATGGCCCGTAAGCAAATAACAAAGCGTTGAGGAAATGAGTATGGCCCTGGGGAACCATATTGATCTGACCAGCAAATGAATTTCCGATCTGGAATGCCTTTTCTTCATATTCCGGGTTTGATGTTAACCGACCTAGCCGGATCAAATTCATGGCAGCTACTGAATTTCCAGACGGTATCGCACCATCATAGATCTCTCTATTGCGATGGATCAAATCAGTCTGCCCCGCAGCGGTGAAAAACAACCCGCCGGATTCTTCGTCCCAAAAGGTTTCAAGCATAATCTGGGTTAGGCCAAGCGCTCGTTCCAGATATTTAGTATTGAAATCCACCTGGTGGATTTCCAGCATTCCCCAAACATAAAAGGCATAATCGTCCAGATGGGCTGGTAATCCCGCATCCCCATCCCGGAAGCGTTTCAATAATAATCCATTCTCATCCCGAAGGTTTTTCCAGATAAAATCAGCAGCTTGTTTCGCAGCTTTCAGATAAGCAGGGTCATCGAGAACTCTCCCCGCGACGGCCAGGGCCGCTATCATTAATCCATTCCAATCTGTCAGGATTTTGTCATCTTTTAATGGGTGGATCCGTTTTTCTCGCTCATCAAATAATCGCTGACGGGAACTCTCCCACAGCTTCGACAACTCAATTTCCGGGATCTCCTTCTTATTAGCAAGGTCAGATAGAGATTCCTGAAGGTAAAGCAAATTGCGCCCCGTGGCAAGTTTAGTAGCTTCATCTTCATAATTGCCTTCTTCGGTCATATTGAATACCGAAACCAGAAGGTCGGCACCATCTGTCCCAAGGTAGTCATTAAACTCTTTTTTAGTCCAGAGATAAAACAAGCCTTCTTCGCCCTCACTATCGGCGTCCTCAGCGGAAAAGAACTCCCCTGCTGATGAGGTCATATCACGCAAGACGTAAGTAAGTATCTCTCGAATCACAATGGCATATTGCTCTTTCCCGGTAGCCTGATAAGCCTCAGCATAAGCCAGGACCAACATGGCCTGGTCATATAGCATCTTTTCAAAGTGTGGCAGACGCCAGGCAGCATCGGTGGAGTAACGGTGATAACCGAAACCGACCTGATCAAATATTCCACCCAGGCGCATCTTTTGAAGGGTTTTCTCCACCATCTGCAATGCCCCCGGATCTTTATATTGATGCCAGTAACGCAATAGGAAGATCAGATTATGGGGAGATGGAAATTTAGGAGCCGGGTTAAAACCACCTTCGGTTGGATCGAAGCGGATGCTCAATTGCTGATATGCTTTCTGGAATACCGACTTATCCAATAGACCACTTTGTGATCGATTGGAACTCTGCAAATGATCGGTTATCTTGTCAGCACTTTGAAGCAGTTCCTCTCTTTTATCTGTCCACAAGGTAGCTGCACTGGGGATCAATTCCATCATTCCTGTCCTACCGTAGCGGCCTTCCTTGGGTATATAAGTTCCTGCAAAATATGGTTTTTTATCCGGTGTCAAAAAGACGGTCAACGGCCAACCCCCAGATCCGGTCACAGCCTGGCAAACGGACATATAGATCTGATCTATATCTGGACGCTCCTCGCGATCCACTTTGATAGGAATGAAGCTTTCATTGATCAGGTCAGCCACATCACGATCTTCAAAAGATTCCTTCTCCATGACATGACACCAATGGCAAGTTGCATAACCTATAGATAGGAAAATTGGTTTGTCCTGCTGTTTCGCTTCCTGGAAGGCTTCATCACCCCAGGGATACCAATTAACTGGATTCTTTGAATGCTGCAGCAAATAAGGGGATTTTTCGAAAATCAGCCTGTTATAGTCTGGACCACCGTCCGCTGGTAAATTATTAATATCTTTAACAACAGGAATATTCATAGTAGATTCTCAAGGAATTTTAAAATACGATGTTCTTCATGAGTTCACTTTATGGGATGGGCTTTCCAATCCATGGGCTTCCAGCAGTTCCTCATCCTGGAGCAGTTCACGGGAAGATCCGTCTGCGACGATTTTCCCCTCATCCATGATAACCATGCGGGGAAAGAGGTCTTCCACCATACGCAGATCATGGGTGGATACTAACATGGTGATTGGCAGGCCTTTCAGAAAATTGATCAATGACCTTCTGGACCTCGGGTCCAATCCTGCTGAAGGTTCATCAAGAACCAGTATATGGGGTTCCATGGACAGTACAGTTGCAATCGCAATCCTTTTTTTCTGCCCCATGCTCAAGTGATGAGAAAGTCGATCACCAAAATCGTTCATGTGCACATCTGCCAGCGCTTTCTTCACTCGCTTATATACCTCTTCTTCCGGAAGCCCCATATGCAGCGGTCCAAAAGCCACATCGTCGAAAACAGTTGGGGAAAACAGCTGATCATCAGGATTTTGAAAAACCAGGCCAACCAGAGCCCGGATCGTGGGCAGATTTTTTTTGTTTATCTCCAACCCGGCAATGGAAACAGGACTATTTTCTCCCAGAATGCCATTCAGATGCAGCATTAAAGTTGATTTGCCTGCACCATTGGGACCGACCAATGCAACTTTCTCACCTTCACATACGGATAGATCAATACCCCTGAGAGCCAGGTGGCCATCAGGATATGAAAAATGAAGATCCTGGATCTGGAGAATATCCCCTTCACACTCCGGGATCTGAAGCTCGAATATAGATTGATGTTTTATAGGCATCAGCGGACCCACCCTACAAATTGAATAATTAATAATAAAAATATTGCTGCGACAAGAATAAACCAGTCCAGGCGTACCATTTGATGAGGGTTCAGCGTGCGGATATGACCAGTATAGCCTCTGGAAATCATCGCTTGATATATCCGGTCCGATCTTTCATAACTACGCAGAAACAGCTGTCCAGCCATGCTGCCTGTAGTCTTTATCCGCCAGGAGAGTGTTCCACCACCATTAACACCTGGCAGTCCGGCACTGCGAGCTTCCCTTGCCCTTAGAATCCGGAACACTTCATTAGTAAGGACAAATAGATACCGGAATAGAAAAGCGATTATGGTTGTCAGGGTGCGCGGCAGGCGCAGGTGTTCCAGGGCGTGGAGCAAATCAGGGAATTGTGTCGTCGCAACCAGCAAGATGGCGATTTGGACTGACAACCAGGAGCGTATCAAAATACTGACAAAGCGGATCAAGCCAAAATCCGTTGGAATAAGGGTGATAAATCCCAGATCCCAGACCGCGAGCGGTGAACCATGTGGAGAAAATAATGCGCTGACCGCCACCAGGGCAAATGGAAGGGCAACAACCGATCTTTTTAAGGTAAAACCCAGCCCCAGGCCTGATTGATCATTGACTACCAATAACAAGAGCCAGGAAAGGGCGAATGCTGGCCAGCTGCCGTCTGGAAGAATTGCATTAGAAAGGATGAATAGAACAGTGATCAATACTTTTACGCGCGGATCCAGCTCGTGAATCCAGCTATTTTTAAAATGATATTGATCAACGATGTCTACATGCATATGGCGGCAACCTAATCAAAATGGGGACAAATGCTCAGGAATTATCCTGGCGTCGTAAATTCCTTCCCAGAAGGAATATTATACCAATTAGGACGATAGCCCCGACGGCTCCGGCCAATATCGTCGAAAGCGCTGTTTCTCCCAGAAATGGGATTGAGTAATCCGGTAATAGTTGGAAGGGTGCGTCAAGGCCACTTCCCAGGAATCCCAGATCAGAAGCTACCTTTTCCAATCCATCAGGATTACCTGATGCCAGGGGAGAGATTAAGACAGCCAGAAGGGAAATGATCACACCAGCGACTATCCATCCTCGGCCCCCTTCCTTGGCAGGATTGTTCAAATCCAGAACATCCGGACGGGTCTGTTCTATATAAGCTAATGCTGCCACCGTGATCAGTGCTTCGCCTAAACCTATCAACGCATGTACGCCAAGCATTGCTGGCAGGACAATTTCTAACCGTGTTGTACCACTCAACCAAAGCTGGAGAGAAGCGATTAATGCAGCTGCCATAGTTGCAATCCAGGCCCCTCCACCCGCTACCGCCAGACGGATACCTCTCTTCTGATGGAGGACCATACGGTATAAACCATACCCGATCACCGCCGTCAGTATCCCCATATTAAAGATATTGGCACCCATGACCAATAAACCGCCATCCTGAAATAACAAAGCCTGAATACCGACCACGGCGGTCATCACCAAGATCCCAGCCCAGGGCCCAAGCACAATGGCCGCTAAGGTACCACCCAGGAAATGGCCGGATGTTCCGCCCGCTATGGGGAAATTTAACATCTGGGCTGCAAAAATGAATGCTGCCATCACACCCATTATGGGTATTTGTTTTTCACCCAGGCTGCGATTGGTTTTTGAAACCGCTAAGCTAACCATTCCTATAGTGATCAACCAAAAGATCAACGAAACCACAATAGTAAGGAAACCATCAGGGATATGGAGTGGTGCTGGTGAATAATTCATGGAATTCTCCTGTTATTACTGAGTTGATTAGAAGTCTCATTCTTACATATTTCTGCCTTAATCCTGGCAGTCTGAGTAAAGACAGAAATCGAAAAATGACCCAGATCAGATTTGAAATTGTATTTACTTTGCAGATCCTTACCCAACGAATTCAGAATTTCAGCATTAGCATCAATCACCTTGTTGCATTTCCGACATACCAGGTGAATATGCGGACCATGCTGGAATGTGGCATAAACGATTTTGCCCTCACTGAGATCATTTCGGCAGGCAAATCCCTCCTGCCAGAGCAGATCCAAGGTCCGGTACACAGTAGCAATATTTATTGCCCTGGTGTGGACTCTCAGTTGTTCAGCTACTTCTTCAGCAGTGATGTGGCGCGGGCTGTGGGTAACCGCCTGAATGATCATCTCCCGCTGGGGAGTAATGCGGTAACCTCTTTGTCGTAACGCTTCCAGGATAGTGTGGCAGTGGGTCATAGTTTCTTTAGTGCGAATAATTTCCTTACGTGTCAATTGGATTAGAAGAGATAACCAGAAATCAAGATTCCGGATGGGTCTGAAAATTTTCCCAGCGCATAATCCTCAATATTGAGTTTATCAATTTCACCCTAACCGGATGATCTGATCCTTCTGAAAGATCGTTCCCACCTGCAATTCAAGCGTTGGGTGTTCATACAGAGCCGAGGGTACGCCAATATCCGCCAGGTAAAGCTCTCCCACGACAGGATTAGCAGGGGATTTCAGGCCAATTTTGGGTAATGCCAGGGTCATGGTCACATCTGCTTCAATAGCTGGTGAAAGGACTTCCCCTGTTCCCGCATCAAGGCCTGATGGCACATCGAGAGAGAGGATGGGAATATTCTGGGCATTGGCCCAGTTGATCATTTTTCCAGCTGCACCACGGGGAGCGCCTTGCAAGCTGTAGCCGATGATCCCATCGATTATCAAATCTGCAGCTGAAACATCTTCCAGATCGATGGCTGGGCTCAGTTCCAGGTCCATGTTTTGCAGGATCTTGCCCTGTTCCCGGATCACACCAGAAAATTCATTCACCGGTTTGGTTAAGAAAACGTTCACCGCAGCTCCCCAATTATGCAAATTACGGGCTGAAACCATCGCTCCTCCCCCATTTCCACCGCTGCCCGCCAAAATAACAATATTTTTATTTCCTGGATTCCTTTCTAGAAATCGTTCCACTGCCAATACTGCCAGATGGTGCCCAGCAACTTCCATCATTTGGACCAGCTGAATGCCATATACATCGACCATTAACCGGTCTACTTCAATCATTTGCTGGGTTGTTATATAAGGAATTTTCAAGAGATCCGTCATTTCCAGCCGCTCCAATTCAGCTCAGGGATCATTTGTTATTTTTCGGAAAATCAAATTCAGCCGAGGTTGCGACCTTTTCTCCAATCTCAGCCCAGCTGTTCACATCAAATTGGAGCACAGCCACACCACAAGTGGGCAAATTATCCAGGTCCAAATCAGATAGATCATTCACCAAATAAGTCATCCCGGGGTTGTGGCCAAATAGCATCAAGCCATCCAGGTAATCATCCTGTTCGTTGATCAGGTCTATCATATCTTCTTCTGTTGCGTGATAAAGCGCGTCATCGATCTGGATCTCATCCCAGGGTAAACCCATTTCCTGGATGATAAGCTCAGCAGTGGTCAATGCCCTGGCAGCAGAACTAGAAATGACCCTGTCCACCGGTGGACCCCATCCCGCAAGGCGGGCGCCCATAATTGGGGCTTCTTTAAGGCCCCGTTTAGAAAGCGGGCGCTGATGATCGGATAAACCAGCATTTTCCCAGCTGGATTTAGCATGGCGGACGATCACTAATGTTTTCATATTAATACTAATGCTTTATTAGTGCCCTTTTCTAATAGATTAATGAGATGCCGTAGGAATTCAGTGATCATCATTCCTGATAATATTTGGCAGAAGCCTGAATTGTCAAGTGGTTAAGAATTACCTCAATCTCGTTGTTAATCGGCTCCAAATCTTTTTGATCTTCTGGGATTGTTATTAAATTTCCAAGCTGGACTTGAACCTTACTGAATGGAAGCGGCAGTGTGTAGCGGTCCCAGCGATTAATATGGTAGGCGTTGCGGCAGTAGCAGCCCAGGGGCAGGATAGCAGCACCAGTCTTCTGAGCGATAAATGACAATCCCGGTTTAACTTTGTATGCTGGCCCTTCCGGCCCATCAGGGTGAATTAGAAAACTTTTTCCAGCGGTCATCTTTCTTACTAAACTAACTATTTTTCTACCCGCGCCAAAAGTAGAATCTCCGGAAAGATTCACTTTTATAGATTCAACACCAAGATGGTCTGCAAATATTGTCAGAGCATCACCCCGATAATCATCTGGAACAATAACCGAAAATTTTGAGATATCCAAAACTTTCCTTAAGAAACCAGCCACCATCATGGTCATACCATGCCAGCTGGTAATAATTAATGGAACATCAAGATCTTGATAAACCTTTATTTGATCAAGACCGTGGATTGTGAACCGGCAGGTCCGGTAAACCAGAACCGAAAAAAGATACAGAAAGGCCCCGCTGATCTTATTAATCATATTTTTATCCAAATAATTCCAATGATTAGAGAATTACTTTTTCTTGACTCACAACCAGGAACAGGTGTCTACAAATTGATGCAGCAACAACACAAAGCCAGAGGAACCAGGCTGCCGCAAAGACCGAAGATACATATGTCAGGATCACAGCGAATATCAAATACACAACATAGAAAGCAGGATGAGGAATAAACCAGGAAAACGGTGGAAACATTACTCTACTGATCTTTAAGAAACTCAAGAGTAAAATCATGAGAATGACTACTAAAACCGGAAATGAAAAATATGCCTGGGAGATATCAGACAAGATCATCAACGCTAAAATCACACCTGCCGCTGAGATCGTCATTCCCAATGAACTACCTTTGGAACTCTCTTTAGGTGGTTGGAGGTTAAATCTGGCCAATCGGAAGGCCCCTGCCCAAATATCGATAAGAAACACAGGCAGCAACCAGAAAGTAAATCTGTTTTGCAAATGAAGATACTGTGAAATAAGCACGATCGGAGCAACACCAAAACAAACCATATCCGTTAATGAATCCAACTGTAACCCAAAATAAGATTCCAGGCTTAGCTTTCTGGCAGAATATCCATCCAGGGAGTCTAGGATAGAAGCGACCACGATAAATGATCCGGCCAAAAAAATATACTCCCGGGCAGACAGGATGATCGAAACCATACCAAATCCGAGAGATAAAAAGGTTATATAATTTGGTAAATATTTACCAATATCATTATTCTTAAAGTACTTACTCATCAGCAATCTCAGCCAGCACGGTAATCCCACCTTTTACTTTCTCTCCCACGGAACATAGGACCTTTGTACCAAGGGGTAAATACAATTCAACTCTCGATCCGAATTTGATCAAACCGTAACGCTGTCCGGATTGGATCTGGTCTCCAAGTTTGGCATAGTTATAACATTTCCGTGCCAGGATGCCGGAGATCTGTTTTACCATTATTTTTCCATATTCAGTATCCAGTCCCATAATAATCTGATCATTTTCATAAGATGCTGCTGGAGTATAAGCAGGGTGATTCTTACCAGCCTGATGGGTAACAAAATTAACTTTCCCTGGTATTGGAGCTCGCTGAACATGAACGTCAAAGATGGATAAAAAGATCCCGATCCGTATAAATTCCTTTTTGAGATAATCAACTTCCGTTACCAATTCTATATCACTGACAACTCCGTCTCCCGGGCTGTAAAAAGAATTGAGGGAACGGCTCAACACCCGGTCGGGGTCACGGAAAAAATATAATAGAATACACCACAATATAAGAACGATCCCAAAGGAAATGCCCCACAGCCATCCTGGCCATATCAATAAACCAGTAAAAGACATAACTATCAGGACTGAGGATACCAACAAAGTTCCTTCTTTATTTTTGTTAAACGACCAGCCTGGTACTTTTGGGTCCGACATCACTTTACTCCATTCTATTGATTATAGGATAACAGGAAAATAAATAATTATTAATTAATCGTTCTCTTGGGGTAAGAGTTCGATAATAACCACTTCAGGATGGCAGAAAAATCGCAAACGGGGAGCATGTCCTCTCTCCAAACCGATCCCTCGTGATACAAGCAAAAACTAGCCAAGGTGGATTTCAGTTAGGCCCGATGCCCAGCTCCGGGAAACAGCCGATAAGGTCATAAGGGGACCAATTCCTGGCAGCTGAACCTGGCCTCCATGAGTATGACCGGCCAACAGCAAATCACCATCGATTGAACCTAGGCTGTAATTGGGAGAATGCCCCAACACAATATGGTATTTTGCGACACCGGGCACCTCCAAAGCTGGATTTTCTGAGTCCAGCCAATCCAATCCCGTGATCGCTATTGGACCCAGATCAAACATTTCGGTTTCTTCCACAATAATAACCTCAAGGTCTTGAAAAATATCTTCCCATCCATTCCAATCGACATTTCCCCGAACTGCTACAGATCCCAGCAAAGGTGATAGATCAGCTTCCACCAATAGTGAATTCAATATTTTTACTGAAGCCCGATATTGATCAGGATCTTTGATTTGCAGATAATCTCCAGCCAGCAAGATCAAATCAGGATCTTCTGCTTCCACCAGATCCAATAGTTGTTCTTCATAAGAGCCAGGTGAGTCCGTTTGGATATCTGCCAGCAGGGCCACAGTGACAGGTTCAGTGATCTTTTCAGAAGACAGGGTTATCCTGGTTACCTCCAGGCTGTGTGGTTCTATCAGAAAAGCATCAACCAAGATTAAAAGGATCAGAGCGAATATACCAATCAGGATGGACGTATATACCTTTTTCTGGCTGCGGAGAAGCACTATATTGCTAATCAAATAAGCGGGGAAATGGACAAATATCCCCCAAACCATAAGCTGGATCCGGCCGAAGCCATCCATTGGGAAGAGAATTGCTCCCAAAAGAAGAAAACTCAATTCCACAATGATCAATAGAATAGATCTCTCAACAACCCGTTCAGTTTGATGGCGATAAAGAAGAAATAATAAACCCGCTGCCAATATTAATGCTGAGGAATTATATATGATGAGCGGAACGGTCATGCATTCTCCGGATCCTCTGTATTTGGTTTAACTTTAAGTAGCTTAAAAAAAACTTGAACCAACGGTCCAATTAACAATGCAAATGCCAGGGTGCCAACCCCCACCGGACCTTTCAATATCCATCCCAGGATCACTACCAAAACCTCAATAACTCCTCTTGATAGTTGAACACTCTGCCCCGTGGTACGGGAAACAGCCAACATTAAACTATCCCGGGGGCCCGCCCCGCCATTAGCACTGATATATACGGCAGTGGCGATCCCGGAAAGGAGAACAGCGATCAGCATACCCGGAATTTGTAACCAGAGATTTCCTTCCAGGGATGGAAGGAGATAAATAAAAAGATCTGTCCAGGGACCAATGAAGAGTATATTACCCAGAGTAGCCCAGCCAATCTTTTCTTTTAGCAAGATTGCGCCTAGCAGAATAACAACTCCTGTTGCAATAAGCATCATTCCAGGAGTTGTGCCAAAAATATCAGCAAGCGCAACCGCCAATACCGCCCAAGGGCCAGTACCCAACCCTGCCTGAATGATTAAAGCAATCGACAGTCCATATAAAGCATATCCAAGCTGCGCGATCAATAAATCGCGGGGAAAAGTTTTCCAGTTTATCTGTTTGAGCATGAGGTGGAGTGTACCATAATCCAATTTACACTAACGTCCAACACCTTAAGTTGTTTGTTGATCTCAAAAAACCTTTCTGCGGCGGTCTCGATCACATACTAAATTCTTATCCTAATATAGGGCGTCAGTCCCACGAAATTGTGACTTTCTGGTGTTGGGACCCCTTCTCTCCTCGCGATTGCTCATAGCCCCTACCTCGGGGCAATTCAAATTTCCAGAATACCATCGAGGGAATATTAAAAACGCCCGAGGACAGGCGTTTGAGCTGATAAACGTGAACAGGTGGGTAATTTGGTTGATGGATCCTTAATCAACGGGATATTGGAAACAGCTCTGGAAGGAACGAGCACTGGCTTCCGAGATTAACCAGCGTGCATGTTTTAGGCATTTCTTCCTTGCCTGGGACAAACGTTTTTCGAGTATTCCTAGCAATTGGCCCAGGACCAATAATGTTTCCACTGTAGACCCCTGTTCAAATATCTCTGCAGCCATTTCCCTTAGATTTAGAACCTGGATCTCGGTATCCTGAAATATACCAAAAGTGTCCTGGACAGTCTTTAGATTGGCGCGGATCTTTTCGAACTCCTCCTGATCCATCGCCGGGCGGAAAAACTCCATCAAATAACGTAATTTCTTTACCTTGATGCGATAGTCATGGTAATCTGCTGCTGGTGAATTTTTGTTCAGGTCTTGACCCTTATTTTGCAGTCGACGATAGCGTTTAACGATCCGAAGGCTGCCATATTCTTTGGCATTTTCCATTGATAGCGGTGTACCTTCAGTGATTCCTCCTTCTAACAACAAAACAGACCAGGATTCTAATATCGCACGTAGCCTGTCAGATTGAAGGATCGTTGATAACTCAGCCTGAGCAACGAATCGTTTTTCGTCGAGCAGCGCCTGAAGATTTTTTACGTATGGCCGCCAGGATTTCGGAATCTCTTTTCTTATATTCTGATATTGAGCCAGAACTACATCCAGGTCCCTGACTGGACCTGTCACATTGTGAATCCAGCGAAAGTCCTGCTGGTACCGCTGACAGATTTCTTCCGGAAGTAATTTTTTAAATTCAGTCAGAGCTGCCCGGGTCCGGCGGTTGGCCACACGAAGGTCATGTAAGTGAATAGAATCCTTTCCCTCGATACAACCGTCCAGATGCAGCTGCATAGCATGCAGTTGGGTTTGAAACACGCCCCGGGCAATCTCTGATAAATTCATCATTTTTAATCTGGTTGGAACCTAACCTACTACTTTAAGGTTATTGAAAATGGCTGCTGTAGGTCCCAGGTAATTACCAAAAAATCCGGTTTCCTTTGACCAACGCATATCTGACAGGGCATCCAGTAAGTTGCCTACCAGCATTCCTCCCTTAAAGGGTTTTCTTTTCCCGTCTTCTACTATATATCCTAACCGAATTTCACATGCAAAATCTCCAGTGACTGGACTTGGGTTGAACCAGGAGTACTCAGCAATCTCAATATGAGGTCCAGTTTGAAGCTCTGCCTGAGTAATGCTCCCGGCTGGAATTTCGATGCTGCCAAAATCTCCACTGGGATTCATCTCCAGATAATCTGCAAAACGCTGATCTGCGATATACGCCGCCAGTTTATTATCCTTGATCAAAGCAATCCGCTGAGCTGGGATACCTTCGTTATCAAAAGCGCTGGATGGAATGCCATACGGCAGCTGACGATTCGCCCATATATGGAGATCATCCCCTTTTACTTCTTCCCTGAAAATTGATTTTCCGATTTCCCAGGGTGTCTCCCCACTGTATTTCAAGGCGGCGGATGACAAGGTTTGGATCAAACTGCCTGCTAACATTTCTCCGGCAATCATTACCGCCAATGTCGGCCCTTGAACATAGATCGGACCGGTATATGATGGAGGACTTTCTGCTTCCAACAGGTCCGACGTATACTGGGCCCGGAGGGCGGCTTCATCTAGAAGATCCAGGTCCGCGATCCGACGTCTGTAAATCTCCGCAAAGGTCTCTACTTCATCATCTCCTGTCCCACCAATATATACCCACTGCAGATAAACTTGGGTATCATTTTGAGTTGCGTCAATTCCCTTACTGCTTATTAGATGGGTGGTTTTTTCCTGTCCAAAACATTCTGCGGCTGTCAATCTAACATGTGGAAAAGATGCCGTAGTCTCCTTGAGAGTATTTATCACTCCCTGGATTTTTCCAGACGGGTCTTTGAGATAATCTCTGTCCGCAAGTTCGATCTCCGGAATTGAAGTTGGTTCTGCGAAATCGTATGGTTCATTATGAACCAATTGAGCAGTTAATATTGCTTTTTCCAAGGCGCTGCTGATATTATCCCCAGGCAGAAGGGATACTCTACCTAATCCGCTGCCGGGTTTTCCTTCATCATTCTTGGAATCACATAGAACATCTACCGTATACAATTCGGAATTGATTTCGCGCTGGGATTCCGTCGACGTCTTCAGCTCGTATTGCTGGAAACCGTGAGTCGTCTCGTGGCGAATTATCCAGGCTTTGATCACTGGATTGTCATTTAACGCTTTTTGAATTATTCCTAACATCAGCCTAACCTCACTTTCATCAAAAGATGGGGACCGCCATCGGTGACTGGGACAGTTTCTTTGGTGCCTTTTCCGCAAGAACCACCGCTGAGACCAAAATCATTGGATACAGCGGAGATGCTTTCCAGAACATCAGGCACATAGCCTGTGAGGCCAACCGGAGCGTACATCTTATCTGTCAGGATCCCGTTTTTAATTTCAAAACCATAATGGCCAGAAACCTGGATCCCCCAACCCTTGGGATCCTCCATACCTGATGAAACTTTCGGTATATAAATTCCATCATCCACTTGGCCGATCAGTTCATCCAATGAGATATCGCCAGACCCAAAGAATGTGTTTGTCATTCTGGGATAGACTTTGCGTGTGAAATCCTGCCTGCGTCCATTGGGAGAACGTTCAATGCCTAATTTTGTGGCGGAGAAGAAATCTGTAATACCTCGCACAAATATGCCGTCCTTTACAATCTCAGTGGGATTTGAGAGCAGTCCTTCATCATCGAAGAAATAGGAACCAAATGCTCCCGGATAACCGGGATCATCATAAATATTCACCAACTCAGACCCCACTCGTTTACCAATATAATTGGCTGCCTTGGCCCGTTCTTTGACAAACATATCCGCCTCGACCCCATGGCCAAAGGATTCATGGGCGATCACACCGGAAACACCCGGCGCGGTTACGACAGTATATTCTCCCGGCTCAATTCGGCCCGCATCTAGCAGTCCAACCGCATTCTTCACCAGTTTTTCCAATTCTTCATCACTGAAAGTTAAAATCTCCAAACCGGCTGTACCACATTTGGAGGTCCAGTCAATTACAACCCCTTTCTCTCCCATTGCTGTAACCATGATAGACATATGGACCCGCTGAACATCCTGGGCAAGATCCACAGCCCGGTTACGGTAAACGGTTTTTTCTCGCATCTCCAGGAAACTGACCCGGGCATTGACGATCCTGGTATCAATGTTCTTCACCCGTTGATTCATTTCTCTTAGATAATCCAATTTATCCAGAGTGGATACCTGGGCAGGATCATGCTCCATTTCAGTTTGAAAATCCTCAACTCTTTCCTTACCTGGATCCAGTTTTCCATTCTTTTCAAAATTGACCCCGGATACAAAATCTTTTGCCCCTTTGAGCAGTTCATCCCGATGGAATCCCCCGACACCCTTTTCTCGCATGGTATGGCCATCAAAGGCTGTCAATATCACACCGGCTGTCGGTTCACCCGGCATCACTCTTTCCTGGTTATTATCGACCAGGTAACGAGTAAATTCCCTGGAGGACAGCGTTACTGCTCCGTAAGGCGCTTTTCCTTCGAGAATTGAAACCGCCTCGCCAAGATCCGGACGCAAGGCTTTCATCTCCTGGGTTAACAGGTTTTTTCCCATATCTCCTCCATTAAGTTTATACCTTTGGGTATTTGTAAATTGATCCTAAAAAGCCCATTCTCCTGCCTGTAAAACAGGTTCTACATCGCCATTTTCAAAGGCTCCATCAATATTCAACTCTCCAGAACCCATCATAAAGTCAGAATGTACCAAACTGGAATTGCCCCCCTGAGCTCTGAAATCCTCCAGGGAGAGTTTTTCACCGCCATCAAGGCTGAAGCGATAAGCGCTTCCTAATGCTAAGTGGCAGGACGCATTTTCATCCAACAGTGTGTTATAAAACAGCAAACCGGACTGAGAGATCGGGGAGCTGTTGGGCACTAGGGCTACTTCTCCCAGCATGCTGGCTCCTTCATCTGTTAAGAGCAATTTTTTCAGGGTACTCTCTCCCTGCTCCGCAGAGAAATCAACAACTTTGCCTTCTTTGAAAGTCAAATTGAAGTTATCGATCACACTACCCGAATAGACCAGCGGCCGGGCAGATCTCACAGTTCCTTCTGTATAGCGCCTGTCCGGCAAGGTGAATACTTCTTCAGTAGGTATATTTGCAGTAAAAGGTATTCCAGTTTGCGATTTAAATCCTGCAGACCGCCAAATATGTCCTTCTGGTAGGGTGAGCCAGAGGTCCGTACCGGGGGCAGTGTAATGTAATTTTCGGTAAGATTTATCATTCAGGTAGTCACCATGTTTTTTCAAATTAGCCAGGTGAGTCTCCCAGGCTGCTATGGGATCTTCCTCATACACCCGGCAAATCTTGAATATGGCGTCCCACAGTGCTGGCATTTGCTCTTCAACTGGTAGATTCGGAAAGACCTTCCTGGCCCAACCATCAATAGGAATTGAAAATAAGTTCCAATTCATGGAATTCTTTCCAATGTAGGCGCTGATCGGCTTCCAATGATTCAGGAACGCCCGCTGCCGTTGATCAACCAATTCTGGATCCTGACCTTCCATCAGATCTGGATCGATCGAAGAAACAGTTAACAAAGCACCCCCTTCTTCCACAATATCCTGAATTCCCTTAGCCTGCCAAACTGGGAATTCTTCGAAGGAATCCCTGGGTGCATATTTAAAACGGGAGAGAGTGATCTCGTCGTCCCGCCACTGTATATCCACCAAGCGAGCGCCAGCTTGATAAGCGCTTTCAGCCACCATCCGGATCAGCGGAGCGGCTTGAATTGGCACACCATCATTTCTGAGATGCTGCATGATCAATTTCTGTCCGGGTTGCAAATTCAAACCCACTTTAATGACCAGGTCAGCATATTTCTTTAAATTCAATTCAAATTCTTTATCCATCAGGTTTCTCCACAATACTTGATATGAATTAGTATATTTTGGATTTTACCATCCATGAAATGAAAATTCCTACAGCAAAACCCCGCAGGACTATTGACCTGTGGGTTGGAGGATAAAAGCCACCCTACTGGAGAACTATTTTAAAATTTTTATACGATTTATTGGGTTTTCTCAATAATACCGAGGAATTTTTCAGCCGTTAAACTTGCCCCTCCGACCAGGGCTCCGTCAACTTCAGCTGTGTTGAAGAATCCACCAGCGTTTGCAGAATTTACAGAACCCCCATATAAAACACGAATTTCTTGGCTGATCTTATCTCCCCACAACCCAGCCAGGGAGGGGCGAATTACAGAGGCAATCAAGTCAGAGATTTCATTCGCTGAAGCAGATCTACCGGTCCCAATGGCCCAGACTGGTTCATAGGCAATGATCATCTTGGCTGAATCTTCTAGATAAATTCCAGCCAAACCTTCCCGGAGTTGAGTATTGATCACTCTGGCTGCTTTCCCCGCATCTCGCTCAGTCAGCACTTCTCCTACACACAGAACAGGGATCAAATCGGCAGAGATCGCCGCTTGAAGTTTCCGGTTGATTAAAGCGTTTTCTTCACCATAATAAGCCCGGCGTTCACTGTGACCGAGAATGACATGAGTGCAAAATTCCGCGGCCATCGTTCCAGAAATTTCCCCGGTATAGGCCCCAGAAGTCTGGTCAGAAATATTTTGGGCCCCCAATTGGATCGGTGAGCTAACCAATAATTTATAAAGGGTGGATAAGGAAGTGAATGGGGGGCAAATCAGAACTTCAACACCAGAATAAGATCTCACCCACTGCATTAAAACGCGAACAAGGCTAAGCGCCTCTGCTTCTGTTTTATTCATCTTCCAGTTACCAGCGATGATAGGTGTTCTCATTTTAGCAGCTCACTCCAATTCGGAAATATAAAGAGAATCCACAATTCCCACGATCACAGAGATCACACAAGCATCGGGATTGTTCAGTATCTGACGGGCGCCATTGCCTTCCCGGTTCACCAAGACAGTATCGCCAATTCCCGCTTGAGAATTATCCAGGGCGACAAAATCTCCCTCCGGGGGGTCACCAGGGAGTGTCAGAGGTTGAACGACCAGCATACGGCGGTTCTTATAATGAGGGTGGCTGATAGTTGTCACCACCGTTCCAGTTACTTTGCCGAGGATCATGTGTATTTCACCGATCCTTTTTTCAGAGTGACATCAAATTGATCATCTGGTTGTACAACCAGCTCATCAACAATACCAATAAGAGCCAGGTCAACCGGCACAAAAGTATGGATGTCCATCGCCAGAGCTGCTTCCCGGGAGCGGACCATAACACACAGGTCTCCCGGACCAGCCTGAACCACATCCACAGCAACCTGCAAGGGACCAGTTGGCTCGAGATGTTTGTTAAGGGGTTCAATTATCAACAGTTTCATTCCGGTCATGTCTTGATATTTTACTGAAGCAACTGCGGTTCCCCGTACGCGGCCAAAAAGCATCTTAACTGCCTCCTACACTTTTCAACACTCGCTGGATGATGGTTTTCAGTAAACCAGGGTCAACCGTATCACCAACCTTGGCTTGAACAGAGGAGATTACACGGTCTTCCAGGGCAGTCCGGGTTGGGGCCGGCACTGGCATCGCGGGAAGGGATGGCGCTGCGCTGGGAGATTTTTTCTCAGTAATATAGGGACGTATGGGCGCGCTTGAGGGTTGATCATTTTCCTTAAGCATTTCAACACCCAGTTTACGAGCAGATTCCCTGCCAAGATCAGTGACCACCACATCATCATTTACAACAAGGGTGGTCACGCCACTATGGTAGAGATCCTCAATATCCCTTTCAGTATAAAAAATTTTGGGCATAGGATGACTCCTAATTCTTCAGGTTATTTACCAGCAATACCTTCCACATTTTCTATGGCCTGGATGGCTGCTTCGCGGGCAGTTTCCATCTCCGCTTCGGTGCCTGACATCCACAACCGGCCAAAGCGTCCGACGGAAGCAATATGAATGACCTTCACATTGGCTTTTTTCTCAGCTTCATTGGCTGCCAGCATGATGTAGGCTGCGGGGGCCACTTCCAATACGAAGAGAGTTTCCCCAGGTACCAGCATGGACCCACGGCGCCAGCGGTTTAACAGCTGGGCCTGGTAAGGATCTACCCGGGTGATCAGATTGGAAGAGTACACGCTCGGTTTAATGCGGTCCTCTATTACCAATCCCAAGCGATCCAGAACGATTGCGCCAGATTCCAGCACCGCTGCCTGGTTCATGGAGTGGACCTCGAACATACCAAACTCACGCTCTACTACCTGTGCGCCAGGTTTGGCTTCTGTGGCCTTCACCGCAATATCAACAGTGCGAAAGACCTCATTTCCAGGCGCCATTTCAACATACAGAGATGCCATACCCTCAATAGGTAGGTCTCCCTGGGTGATGGTGCCGACAAAGGCTGCCACCTCGGACTGCATGCGGTTCAGGTAACAATATACACGTAATGAAAAATCTTGTTTTACCATACGATCTCCTTTTTGGATCTGCCGGAATCATCCATTGTGGATGAGCACCATTAATCCTCGGGGTTGTTATTTATTGCCAAGCCAATCGGTGTGACCAAAGCGGGATGAGGGGGCACCCAGGTTGGGATACCGGTATACTCCTCAATCACTTCTGCCGCCCGATAAAAAGCACTTGTACCACCCACCAGGGCAATTTCCGGGACCTGAAATCCCTCAATATGCCTGGCCACGATGCTTGCCACTTTCTCCAGCACAGGTTTGATCACTGGAAATAAAATTGGCTGATTTGCAGGGTCGACCTTCATGGTTTCGGCATCCTCAAATGGGATGTCATGAGCTCCGGCGATTACGAGTGATAAGTGTGTCCCGCCGGTCGCTTCATCCGCAGTGTAAACAACCTGTCCTTTTTCCACTACGGCGATCCCGGTCGTACCGCCACCAACATCAACGATAACGCCATTTTCGAGCTTTACCAAAGCGTTGGCAGCTGTAGGTTCATCAACCAAACCAGTGCAGATCATATCAGCTGCTTCCACCACATGGGCTGTAGACTGAACTTCCACAGCAGGTACACCAGGCGGATAGCCGCTGGCCGCATGGGTCAGTTCCCTGCCGATGCGTCTCTCGATCCGGTCTTTCATTGATCTGACCAGATCGACCGCTCCGACAAAGTCTACTACCAAACCGTCCCTCGCCACCTGCGCAAACTGATACTCACCGGTTACTGGCTGGTTCTGTTCATTGAGAACAGCAATTGTTAGATAAGCTGTTCCAAGATCGACACCCACTTTTAATCTGCCTACCGGCGGATTGTTAAATGGGGGCGGTTCCGGGTCAGCAACCCAGTGAAAGAGTTCCGCAGCGCGGTTTAAGGTCTCAAGAAGTGCTGGTGATTGCAAGGCAACCCCGATTACTTCTTAGATTCTGAACGGCCGCCGAAGCTACCCTTGGAACTTTGCGGCAGCACCATTTCCACGTTTTCGTGGGGGCGCGGGATAACATGGATTGATACCAGTTCCCCAACCCGTTTCGCGGCAGCGCCGCCAGCGTCTGTGGCCGCTTTAACAGCGCCCACGTCGCCCCGGACCATCACGGTCACATATCCGCCACCAACATATTCTGAACCAATCAGAACCACATTAGCTGCTTTGACCATGGCATCAGCGGCTTCCACTGCGCCAACCAGGCCGCGGGTTTCCACCATACCGAGGGCGATAAATGAAGGATCTTGTTGTGCCATTTTTTTACTCCTTGTACTAAATTAATAAACGGTTTATTTGAAATGGATGAATTATTGCGATTTCAGTATTTCCAATACGGTTTCTCTAACCAGTTTCTCGAGAGCATCATAATCCGGCGCCTGGTTGCTTCCTGAAGGCACACTTCCCGGTTGGAAAGCTTCTTCCGGCGGCAAGCTGGTTTCAAAGGCCATGCGTTTGACATTGTAGAGATGGTGTACGTCAATATTATCGCCAGTAATTGCGCCGCCAACACCTCCGGAACCCAACGTCAGTGAGGGTGAAATCCCGGTAGTGTAGCCGATCATACCCAATGTACCCATCGTATTAACGCCGATCCGGAAAACTGGTTTTTCCAAGCCAAAGGCATAAATAATGTCCTCGTTCGTGGCATGAATGATCAAACTGTGTCCTCTGCCCCCAAAATTGATCAGATCCAGGCAGCGTTCACAGCCAGCTTCCCAGCCATCAGCAATATAAAACCCCAAAACCGTTGTCAACTTTTCTCGTGATAGGGGTTCATCCCTGCCAACACTTTGCAGATCAGCTACCAGGATGCGTGCGTTTCCTGGAACATGGAAACCAGCGAGGGCACCCAGGTATTGGGGAGATTTTCCAACAGACTTGACATTGATTGTGCCGTTTGGGAAAAAAAGTACCCCCCGCAGCAATTCTGCTTCTGCTGGAGAAACCCAATACGCTCCCTCGGCCTGCATCAAATCTTTCAGGCGGGAGGCGATTGGACGATCCGCCACCACGGACTGTTCGGTGGCGCATATCAGAGAATAGTCAAAGGCTTTACTGTTAGTAATATAGCGAGCTGCTTTTTCTAGATCAGCGGAGCGGTCCACATAGACCGGCACATTGCCAGGACCAACACCGTAGGCAGGTTTACCCTTTGAGTGGGCGGCCCGCACCATGGCGCCACCGCCAGTTGCTAGGATCAAGGCTGTATATTTATGAGAGAGCAGCTCGTCGGTACCGGGAAGAGAGATCTCTGACATGCAGTGGATCAAACCATCCGGCGCGCCAGCTGCTACTGCGGCTTGATTCATCAAGGTAGCTGTTTCCACACAGCAGTTTACAGCTGATGGATGAGGAGCGACAACTATAGCATTTCGGGCTTTCAGTGCCATCAGGATCTTATTCATGACGGTCGATGTAGGGTTCGTACTGGGTGTCAAAGCTGCGATCACACCCATAGGCCATGCGATCTCATAAATTTTCTTTTCTTCATCCTTTTTAATGAAACCAACAGTCTTAACGTCCTTAATGGATTCCCAGACCGCCTTCGAAGCAAATTGATTTTTGATTTTTTTATGCTCTGGGACACCAAAACCTGTTTCTTCAGCCGCCATCCGCCCCAATCGTTCCGCGGCACCGAAAGCAGCGGCTGCCATGGCTTCACAAACGCGGTCCACTTCTACCTGTGTAGCAAAACCCCATTTCTTCTGGGCTTCCCTGGCGCTAAGCACCATCTGTCGGGCTTGCTGGATAGAGCGTAAATCTTTATCGAATTCTGGCATAGGTTCGTCCTAAAACTATATAATCAATATTTCATTCTTTCTTGTATGTCACTTCACCCAAAACACTTAGATGATCAATTACGGCCATTATCACCGCATCCACTGGCCGGTTTTTTGTAATATCAGTCTGCCTGCCGCTGGAACCATGGGCAGTTAAGACCAGATCACCAATCCCTGCATCCAGAGTATCCACGGCTACATAAGGTTTGCCTAACGGAACACCGTCCACATCAGTTTGGCGCATGATCAACAGTTTGCAGCCTT
>CAZOUN010000023.1:0-32223 GCA_964582965.1 uncultured Anaerolineales bacterium
ACTTATACCCGAACAAAAATGAGCTGTCAAGGGTAAACAGCCAAGCCACAAAAACACCGAACCATCGGCAGAATTTCCCACAAAATCTGTGGATATGTGTATCACAACAGTGTCCGTTTATAACTTATTTTGAAAGATTTTGTTAAGGTAAGGGGGGGAGTATTACCTGCTACTTTTTGCTATAAGATTCTCTTAGAATTTTCCGTGAACAAAGCTTTATAATCATATTATCTATGAAGAAGTGGTTGGTAGTTATTCTATGTATTCTATTCTTTGTAATTCTCCTGATATTCTGGGGAGATGAAGTAATTGGTTTTGTGTCTCCAAGTTCGACACCTACACTTACTTCAACAAATACTCCAACAAAAACCTACACGCTAACAATAACTCCATCTTCTACACCAACTTCTACTGCAACATTTACCCCAACATTTACTGCGACACCGACTGAGACCCCAACACCAACCAATACCTGGATACCACCTACAGCCACAAAGAAACCTAGCAGTGGTGGAGGTGGAAGCAGTTGTCCAGCTGATAGACAAAAAGATGATGGTGGTTGCTGTCCAGATGGTTATGAATGGAATGGCTTGAATTGCGAGAAAGGTGGTGATGTTTAGAAATAATTGTCCACCGTTCCATGTATCTTCTGGGCATTCAACACTTCTGAATTGTCCAGTTTCTGAACGTAATTTCTCGTAGTCTCAATATCTGCATGTCCCATCAGGCTTTGGATGTAGATGAGGTTCATTCCAGCTTTGACCGACAACTTAGCGAAGCTTCTTCTCAATGCATGGGCTGAAAACTCAATCCCTGATTCCTCTTTCAATCTAACAAGGACTGACCTCAATCCCATCGTAGTAAATCGTTTTCCGTGAATGGTTTGAATAAGGGGTTTTTTAGATTCTGTATCTTTAATTCCAAGGTGGGACTTATATCTAAGTAATAACCTTCTAACCTTGTAGCCCACACCAACGACTCGAAATTTCTTTCCTTTCCCAAATCTCACTAGCAGGGAACCATCATCAAGGTTTATGTCTGACCAATCCAGCATACACAGCTCATTCAATCTAATTCCTGTATCCACAAAGAGCAAAATGATGAGCTTATCTCGTAGCTTCTCACAGTGTGAAACTAGAGTCTGTATCTCAGATATATCGAGTACTCTAAGGTGCTTAGAAGCGATTTTTGGTGATTCAAAATCGATTTCCTGGAGGAGATACCCTTCCTTGTATATAAAACTCAGGAAAGTTTTGGATACTCGTGCATACTGATGGATGTATGAATCGCTTAGATTTCTTTCTCGTAAATCCTTAAGCAGGAGTCGAAAATGATAGGCTCTTAAGCTGTCTACTTCTTGCACGCCTGAGTCTCTTAAGTAGTCTACTATTTTTGAGAGAGTGAACTCGTAATAGCTGAGAGTTCTCTCTGTGACATTTATTGCTTCTCGTGACAGGATGAAGTCTGTATATGCATCTTGGAGGTTCATTATTGTCTCCTTTTATCCAAGTTGCACAATTTCAGAAAATATGAGGAAGCTGATGCCTTAAAATGAGGATTTAAAAGAAAATACCCCGAAATAAAGGAAATTCTCCCTTATTTTAGGGTTTTTTATTTTCTTTCCGTGAATATCAGCTTGGAAGGCTGATGCCTTACCACTTGGCCACACCCGCTGATCGGAATGCCCTTAACTACAGAGCGTTCCGATTATATCAAACAGGAGTTTATCAGTCAATTCAGGTGAGTAAAGGCTAGTATGGATAATCCAGCCAGCAGGACTTGGTCATATACAAAATACCCGGCTGCCAGCCGGCTTCCTCGAACATGATCAGGAAGTTGGCCGTGGTAGTCAACCCATCTTCGGTTGAGATATAGCGAATGGTGTGCACCCGGGAATTAACATCGGACCAGAAGGCCGTTGAATAGGTCCCCTGCATCTCCTGCACATAGGGCTGCACCGCAAACCAGCCTTCCAGGATGGCAATGGTGCCGATCGGACTATCATATCTCATACTATCCAGGGTATCGTCACACATGAAATCAGACGGCTGATCCCCGGAAAGTTGGCCTTCACTAGCAGTCAAGAGAGCATCATTTTCCAACTGAAGCCCATCCACCTGTTCATTCAAATCCTCAACTTGATACTTCAGGATTGTGATGGCATTTTCCTTTTCGGACAGCAAGGCCGTCAAATCTAAAGAGTCAGATGAATCAGCTTCGATCACATCCGGAGCAGCTGTACATCCAACCAGAAAGATAAGGGAAATTATAAGCAGGACTTTTTTCATTTGATTATCTCCTTGTCACCTTTTGATCAGACCTTTATTATGCTTATCTTTGAAAAACTATCCCCCGGGATGAATAACTTCTATATTGTTAAACTAATTCTATTGCTTATTTATCTTTTGATAAAAACCCTGAGGGCATTTAAAGACGTCTATCCATGACCCAAGCGCTTTTACGACAGTCAACGAACTCGGTTCTTCTTCACACCACCAGGTGTATTTCACAGTATATTTCCCGGGGATTAAAGTAATCTCACTAAACGATCTCTTGCGGATGGAGAAAAAACCGGTTACCCCGGTATCCGATTCCTTCAATTCCATCTGAAGCCATGAATCAGTGCGGTTCTGGACAATATATTTAACACAATCATTTTCATGGTCCGCACACCAGCTTTGCAGCATCCAGGGGTTTACGGGTGTGGGTTGAGGATCTTGAACTTCCCCCTCACCAGGGTCCTCCCCTTCGTCTGTTTCTTGAGTTTCCTGGGCTTCTTCCGCATCCAGCGTGCCTCCGGGTGTTGCTGTGAAGGATAAACTGGCTCCAGCCTCCTTTGCTCGCTCTGCGGTCAGTGTTCCAGCCACGGCGGTCTTAATAAACGCCTCGGAGACTGGTTGATTGGCAGGGACTGGTGTGAAAGGAATGCAGGCAGTTAAATAAAGCGATAATATGATAATTATCGAAAAGGTTATTGGTTCTCTTTTCATCGCACCTCACTTAGTAAACTTTAATCTCATTGGAAGGTGATTAGGTTGATTATAACATTCTAACAAACCCGCCTGAATATTTATCCAAGAACCCATCATAAATGTAAAGACCGCAAAAATTGTTATTATTGGAGAACATTATTTGCCCTTCAGACCCTATTTGTTATAATGGGGAGTACATAAGATTAAGGTAAATCTCTATGGAGGAATTATGTTAAAGGAATTCAAGAATTTTGCTTTGCGCGGAAACGTACTCGACATGGCTGTCGGTATTATCATTGGTGCTTCGTTCGGCAGCATAATCAACTCCCTGGTCAATGATATTCTAATGCCCCCTATTGGTTGGCTGCTGGGTGGGGTCAATTTTGAGAACTTTTATCTCACCGTCAAAACTGGCACACCCGTTGGCCCCTACCCCTCATTAATCGATGCCCAGGCTGCTGGTGCGGTAACTGTGAATTACGGCATGTTTATCAATGCACTTATCAGCTTTTTGATCGTAGCCCTCGCCATGTTCCTGTTGATCAGGGCAATTAATCGCCTCCAGGAAAGCAATAAAGAAGGTCAGGCAGAGGAAGCACCTTCATCCAAAGACTGCCCATACTGCTTCACATCTATTCCCGTCCAGGCCACACGCTGTCCGCACTGTACCTCTAAACTGGATTAGTAAACCACATGTCTTCCAATCCAACTCGAGACCGAACAAACCCCCGGGAAGAAAGTGGCCACAAACGCTTGCCTCCCTGGCTGCGGGTGAAATTTAACAACAATCGCGCCTTTCATGAAGTGGATGCCTTAATGAAGGATCAATCCATCCACACTGTTTGTCAGGAAGCTCTCTGCCCTAATCGGGGAGAATGTTGGGGAGCAGGTACTGCTACCTTTTTGCTCTTGGGAGATGTTTGTACCCGGGCTTGCAAATTTTGTGATGTAAAACACGGCAAGCCCGGCCCTTTGGATTGGGAAGAACCCGAACGGGTCGCGCAATCGATCAAGACGATGAACCTCAAGCATGCAGTGGTTACAAGTGTCAACCGGGATGAACGACGAGATGGCGGCGCACCAATCTTCGCCATGCTGATCCGCCGGATCCACCAACTGCAGCCGGGATGCTCCGTTGAAGTGCTCATCCCTGATTTCAAAGGCAGTGTGGAGGCATTACAGATCGTTATGGATGCAGGGCCGGACATTCTCAACCATAATTTAGAAACCATCCCTCAGTTATTTAAAACAATTCAACCCCAAAGTTCTTATCAGGCATCCCGATCTACTCTCGTTAATGCCAAGAAGCTCAATCCCAATGCCCTCACAAAATCAGGATTAATGGTCGGGTTGGGTGAAACACTGGATCAGATCAAAGAAACGATGCAGGACATCCAAAGCTGGGATGTTGATATTCTTACAATCGGCCAATACCTGCAGCCATCCAGGAATCATTTACAAGTTGAGCGCTTCTATCCCCCCGAGGAATTTGAAGAACTCAAGATATACGGTTTGGAACTCGGTTTCAAATGGGTCGAAAGCGCACCCCTGGTAAGATCCTCCTATCATGCAGCTGAGCAAGTCCGGGCTCTTCGATCCAATTAATCACCTGAACATTTACCAACAGGATCATATATGGAAGAAACCCTATCCTTTCTACCTTTATTAATTGTCATTTTTCTGGCTTTTTTAGTACCTATCGCCCTCTCCCGTTTCAGGAAATTACGATTACCAATTGTTGTTGGTGAGATTATCGCAGGCATAATCATTGGCAGAAGCGGTTTTGGCTTGGTCCAGCATCATGAAGTTATTCTGGATCTGCTGGCCGAGTTAGGTTTTGTATTCCTGATGTTCCTCTCTGGAATGGAAATCGATTTCTCAAGTCTGGGTCTGTTTTCTAAAAAACAGAAGAGTAAAAATCAACCAGCCAGTCCCATTCGGCTGGCAGCGATTTCCTTCCTTTTGACATTAGGCCTTTCGACATTGATTGGTTTTGCTTTCACCCGGGCAGGATTGGCGTCCAGTCCCTGGATGATTGCCTTGATCCTCTCCACAACTTCACTTGGCGTTGTAGTACCGGTTCTCAAAGAGCAAGGCCTTAGCAGTGGTAGGTATGGCCAAACACTCTTGATCGCTGCCCTGATCGCAGATTTTGTGACCATGCTGCTGATCACTGTGGTCGTTGCAGCCCTCTCTCATGGACTGACACTCGATATCCTCTTGATCGGCTTGTTATTTGTGGCATTTTTCATGATGTATTATTTCGGTGGAATTTTCTTCAACCGCATTAAAGGGGTCCGCCGTATTCTAGAGGAGCTCAGCTCCGCCACCTCCCAGATCAAGGTTCGGGCCGCATTCACAATGATGTTGATATTTGTCGCCCTGGCCGAAGTGCTCGGAACAGAAATCATTTTAGGTGCTTTCCTAGCAGGAGCAATTGTTTCTTTGCTAAAGCGGCCCGAAGATTCCGAACTCGTTCACCAACTCGATGCGATCGGGTACGGATTTTTTATCCCAATCTTCTTCATTATGGTTGGCGTGGATTTCAATCTATCTTCCCTGATCAGCTCACCCAGCGCTTTGCTTCTGGTTCCCTTCCTGCTGATATCCGCCGCCGCGGTTAAGCTGCTCCCGGCACTTGTTTTTAAATCCAGCTTCGGCTGGAAGAAGACACTGGCCGCAGGCACATTACTTTCCAGCCGCCTGTCATTAATCATCGCTGCCTCTGCCATCGGGATGCGGATCGGTGTCATCAGCGAACCTTTTAACGCAGCAATCATCCTAGTTGCCATCATAACGGTTGTGATCGCTCCGCCTATCTTCGTAAAAATGGTTCCGCGGGATGAATTGGAAGAGGATCCGCCAATCGTGGTTATGGGTGCCGGACCACTCGGCCTTCAAGTTGCCCAGCACATCCAAGGTCATGGCGATGCAGTGATAATAATCGACGAGGATCCCGCAAGGATTGAACGGGCAGCCCGGAGCGGACTGGAGACTGTTCAGGCAGCTACCGACAGATATGACCCAACTACAGAAGAATTTCTCAATAAAGCGAACCGTTTGGTTTGCGTTTTCAGCGATGTTGAAAAGAATTTCAATATATGCAAGCGAGCCAGAACCACCTATGGAATCGATCATGTGGTTGCCCGCCTGACTGCCCCTGGTGAAATTCAGCGTTTTGAAAATATTGGCGTAACCCCTCTGAACCCCGCCACCGACCAGGCAGTTCTGCTTGGCCTGATCATCCGCAACCCAACGATGTATGAGCTGTTAACACGGTCGGATGACTCAAGAAATCTGTGTGAGATCGCCATCAGTAATCCAGATTACCTCGACAGGCCCCTTAAAGAAATCGATTTCCCTGGCGATTTACTGGTAGTTGCTGTCCGGAAAAAGGGAGAGCTGATCGTGCCTCGCGGAGATACGATCCTTCGTATGGGAGATCATTTGACAGTTCTCGGATCAAATGACTGCGTTGGAAATACCAGGGATTTGTTCGGATAAATCAGTCAAGTTCCCAGGGCGGTTTTCCCGAATCGGAGCTTGATTCTGGATAAAGTGACGCCCGGATTTGCTCTCCGATCAGGGGGAGTTTATCAGCGGCGGCAGCAAGAAGCCCAAAACATCCTGTTAACATCATATCGCCAAAGGGTGCTGCGAAATAGGTCCGCAGAACTGAATCGCGCATCAGATTCCTGCGCGGTCCAGTGATGACAACATCAAATGCCCCTTCCCCCAGATGATAAGGTTCTTGAGCATAGATCAATGACCCGTGGCCATGGTCGGCGAAAATTTCCTGGTGTGTCAGCCTGCCGGACGCGAACTCTTTTATCAACCGATCCATTTTAATCCTGTCGACCAATCCCGTATGGTGTTCAAAAACGCCCTCAACCTGATTAGCCTTCAACCGGAAGGCAAGGGTATGGAAGTTGCCTACATTGGCCACCATATTTTGGTCTCTTTCTCCTACGATTGGATCCAGTGTTGCGCCCAGAACCGCGGCAGGAGCGGTATCCATCACTAGCAGTGGGGCATCCAAATCCAGGGCGGAATCTTCTACAGCCTGGAGTCTGGTCATTTTTTTCGGGATCTCTCCCCGCTGAAATGCGAGGTTGCTCAATAGCGCCGGACCTTCCCGACGATCCAACTTTTCAGCCAGGTAATCAAACCGAAACTGACGGTCAGAGTAGCCCGACGGAGCTGCGCCGTGGTCAAATACTGCCACTGCCGCTCCATCCAGATCAGCCAGCGAGACGTCGAACTCTGATAGCGCCCGGGAAATTGTCTGAAGATCAAAATCTTTAAGGGTTAGCCTTCGCACTGTAGAAGGCAGTGCTTTTTCCTCATCATCAGAGATGATCTCTATTCCACTGGCCTGGAGTGCATCAAGATCATCATCAAAGGTCCTGGCCGCGTCTGGTGTTGCGTAAAGTTTATATCCAGCTTTTAAGTGATCCCTGGCTGCCCAGTGGCTGGGCCCTCCACCCATGGTCAGACCATTCAAAACTAGATCCTCACCCATCTTGGTGGCTTTCTTGATCCTGTGGAAAATGAGCATGGTTGGGGACGGAACAACCAGTTTAAAACCATTCTCAATCGCCAGGCCTGATCGGAAAAGATAAATATCCTGCGTACCTGTACCAATATCTACTGCAAGAAATTTCATAGGTGGTCCTTTTTATTCACTACCATCAAATAGCCCCATCCAATAGTCCACATCCCCATCAGAAACCTCCGGAGCATCTTGCTTTTCCGAATCACTGGAAATTCCCGGTTGCACTGAGCGCAGCGCCGTGGCAAAATCCGCTGATCTCAGGATCTGACTGTGTGCACTCTTTGCCTCGACCAGGATCTCCCGATCAGATGTTACAACAGTCCAATTCTTGGCATCTTTCCCCATGCGGGACAGCCGATTGATCATGGCTTTATCCGCAGTGGAATTCTGACGAATGAAATGGGCTTTAACACTCCCAAAGGAACGGCTGCCCGCCCTGGCTGCTGGGGCTTGATCAAAATAGACTTCTACCCTGGTTTTGTGGTGGCTGGCGAACCCCTGAAGTACCTGGATCAATGCGATCTCATCATCCATATCTTGCAAAGAAATGCCGGGGATATAAGGGATCAGGTTATGTCCGTCTATCAGGTAAGGCATAATGTTTTTCGGGATCTAGCCCGTCCAAAAAATGGTGTCGTAAAACAGATAATATGCTATGATGAAGTACAACTCAAACCATTATACCAAAGGCGATTTTCCCCATGAGTCAGGCGAAAAAGCTGTTATTTTATGTCGTTCTTAATATAGTTGTGTCGGCAATCACGATCATTGCAGTGCTCTATTTATGGGAGAACACCAAACTGAAAAACATGCTCTTTGATGCGAATGACATAACCTCAGAAGTCAGCTCAGCAGTAGCAACTTCAGACGGCGCTGCCCCTTCCGAAAACCTGCAGATTGAGATTGGTGAAGTAGGCGGTATTGGTAATTTAGCAACAGAATATGTCCGGCTGGTTCGTCCTGAGAGCGAATCCGGGGATACAATTTCGCTGCAGGATTGGTCGATCAAGGATGAAAATAACCACCAGTACAATATCCTGGAACAGTCCGGTGTGGCCAGCCTGGACCTGCATGGCCAGGGAGCTGTGAACATCTACACCAAAGAGGGAGACAGCAACCCGATCGAGTTATACCTGGATCTGTCCGATCCGATCTGGCAGCCCGGAGAGACGGTTACCCTGATCGATCCCGCGGGTGAGATCCATGATACGTATGTAATTCCGTAGAAAAATCAACCAACGATCACCAAAAGACCTCCCGGTAATCACTATCCGGGAGGTCTTTTTTTATAGCGTGTGAATATCAAATGGGAGTTTATCCAAAAGGAAGGATTGAATCCCTCCTTTAATAACAGAAATCGGAAGTCTGTGAGTCTTCCGATTTATCTTTATTCAATCATAACTCCCGATCAATTGATCGGGGAATTTTTATTTATATGCTTACAAGGGGGCGGAATTTATATCCGTAGACCAGCAATCCCCGTTCATCACCATCCGACCGGAGTTTCCGGGTGATCATTTCCACCGGCATGCCAATCTCTACTTCCTGGTCCCCAATATCAGTCAATTGGGCAGTGACAACAGGACCCTCGTCCAACTTAATCAAGGCTACTGTATAAGGAATGGTTTCTTCAAAACCTTCCGGGGCATTGTAGATATCAGTAAACGAATATACCTCGCCTTTTCCACTGAATTCAAATTCAGTTTTGGCTTCACCACCGCATTCCGGACAGACATCTCTCGGTGGGAAGATCTTTGCATTGCAATGCGGGCATATTTCACCAGTTAAGGCGTATCTTTGTTTGTTTAATCTCCAATGGCGTGGGATATCCATTCGTTCAAAATCTCCTGTAAAAGTTGTTATTCCTAACCAATCTGCAACAGTATACTGGGTATAAACTATCAGGAACTATCAATTTTCGAGGGGGAAAAGGGCTATCAGCTCCCGATAGTTCATTTCAGGGTGATTTTTCCCCTCATTTGGATATATTCTGCATAATCGATCACAGTTCGCCGGCTGATATAGTCCTCTGTGGTCAGTACCTTTTCTTTTCTATCCAGGATCCGGTCTGTAATTTTGAATGAAATTGCATCCGAGCCAGCACCAGAGCCAAATGAAGCCATCAGGACCTGATTTCCCGGTTTTGCCTGGTCAAGCACAGCAGTTAATCCGATCAGTGAAGAGCCTGCGTAAGTATTCCCGATCCGGGGAGATAACAAGCCGGTCTCCAGTTGAGCCGTTGAGAAACCCAGTTCCTTTGCCACTCGCCGGGGGAATTTTGTGTTGGGTTGGTGGAAAACTACATAATCGTAGTCTTCGGGAGTTTTTTCAAGCTCCTCCATCAATCCATTGACGGATTTGATAATATGCTTAAAATACGCCGGCTGGCCGGTAAATCGTCCGCCGTGTTCAGGATATTTTTGGTTTTCTCTTCGCCAAAAATCAGGCGTGTCTGTGACATATGACATTACTCCCTCAATCACTGCCAGGGAGTCTTCTGCTGGGCCGATGATAAACGCGCCGCCCCCAGCCGCGGCTGTGTACTCGAGGGCATCGCCAGGTTTTCCCTGGGCAGTATCCATTCCCACTGCCAGCGCATAATCCCCCATTCCAGAACCAACCAGGGACGTGGCTGCAACCATGGCTTCCGAACCAGCTTTACAGGCAAATTCAAAGTCTGCTGCCAGGGTATAGGGGGTGATACCCAGTGCCTCCGCAACTATGGTGGATGATGGTTTAACAGCATAAGGGTGGGATTCGGAACCAACCCATACCGCCCGGATCTCTTCCGGATCAATATTCGCCCTCATCAGGGCATTCCGGGACGCTTCTACTGACATCGTAACTACATCTTCGTCTTTTCCGGGTACTGATTTTTCCTGGATGGGCTCCAGCTGCAATCCCCCCCGCCAAATGCGGGAAATTTCAGTGGCTGGAAGTCGGTAGCGGGGAACATACGCGCCGTAACCAATGATCCCAACTGGGCGGGATGGCTTCATAATTTTTCTTGTTGTCATATTATCCATAATTTTTATTCTTTGCTAGCATCTTGTTTCCAGGACCGTACGAGCTCTTGGGCCCGGTCAATCCGGACTTTATTCTCTTTGACTAAATTATTTGCAATTCGATCAATTTGATCACCTTCCGCACCGGCTGCGATAGCAACCTGCCGGGCGTGCAATTGCATATGGCCTTTCTGAATACCATCTGTAGCCAGGGCTCGAATGGCAGCCAAATTCTGAGCCAATCCGACCGAGACCACTATTTCTGCCAATTCTTTAGCAGATTTCACATCCATTATTTCCAGGGCAGCTTTTGCACCTGGATGCACCCGGGTAGCACCACCTACGATACCAAGAGCCAGAGGGAGCTCTAATTCTCCCTCCAGATCTCCATCTGGATTTTTGAACCAGGTTGACAGCGAGCGATAAAATCCAAACCGGGCAGCATAGGCATGGGCTCCGGCCTCTATTGCTCTCCAATCATTTCCTGTCACCAGGGTTACCGCATCAATACCATTCATAATCCCTTTATTATGGGTTGCAGCCCGATATGAGTCGGCGTCTGCAAAGGCCCAGGCTTCGATGATTCCATCCCGAACCTGCTCTCCGCTGTAATCCTCAAAAGCCAATCTCTCAACAGGAATAATGCAGCTCGCTCGAGCCAGGCGCTGATCTGCCAAGTTGGACAATATACGTAAATGAACCCGGCCCCCTGAAGCAGTTTCTAAAGAAGGTGCAAGCTTTTCACAAGCCGTGTTGACTGCATTGGCACCCATCGCGTCCCGGACATCAATAAGCAAATGGACAACAAGGAACGGACCTATTGCAGAATTGTCGATAATCCGCACCTCCAGGTCTTTTGGCCCTCCGCCCAATTTATTGAGTATCGGATCCAGATCCTCAAGGCTGGCCAGGAGTTCTTTCTTTTTTTCCAAGATATTATCCCTGGCAGCAGAAAGATCTTTCACATCCAGGATCTGGATCTGTCCAATCATAACCGGGTCGGTAATCTCCGCGGCAAATCCGCCACCATCCCGGGCCAGCTTGGCCATAAATGAAGCTCCCGCCACGATGGATGGCTCTTCAACCGCCATCGGAACCAATACATCTCGCCCATTCACCTGGAAATTCAAGGCGATACCAACCGGCAAGCTGTATGTGCCGATCACGTTTTCGATCATGTTCTCAGCAATCTCGAGGGGAAGGGCAGTCTCCGGGTTAAAATATTGCAGATTCTCGGCAGTGGAAAATCCGAGATCGATCAGTTCCTGGTGCCGTTTTTCAATAGAGAGGTTATAAAACCCCTTTATGCGGGAGCTTTTATTCTTTTTTTTCATAGATACTCAATTGCGAACTAAAAATGGGGAAATAGTCATCCTCCTAGATAAGATAAGCCATCTGGACTAGCAAAAACTATCAAAATTAGAATGGATAAGGTAGAATGTCTTTGAAACCATGACTCGTAAAACAAAGAAAGAACTCGAAGAACAAATAGGCTCCCTCTATCAGGCCAGTAAAGACCTGGTAGGTGATTTTTCCCTGGAAACTCTCCTGACCCGTATTGTCAGACTGGCTCAAGCCCAAGTTCAAGCTGAATATGCTGCCCTGGCAATCCGGGATAAAAACGGAAAAGTTGTGAATTTTATTCACTCCGGAATGTCCGAGGAAGAATTACATCTCTTGCCTCACCCCCCCAAAGGTAAGGGTCTGCTAGGAGAGCTGCAGCAAAAACATGAAGTGATCCGCATATCGGAGATCACAGAAGATTCACGCTATTCAGGATTCCCGCAATATCACCCTGCCATGAACTCGATGTTGGGAGTGCCGATAACAACAGGCGAAAAGATCCTGGGGCAGATTTACCTGACAAATAAGATCGGTGGCGCGGAGTTCACACTGGATGATGAACGATTGATGAAAACACTGGCCGCTTATGCATCAGTTGCCATCACCAATACACGGCTCTATCAGAATATCCTCAAGAAGGATGAAACTCTCAACCAGCAATATGAAGATATGACCCTGATTTATGACCTTGCCCAGGGTATAGCCAGTTCCTGGGACATCAAGGAAATCATGAGCCTGACTCTCAAGAAAGTACTTTTCTACCTTGAGGTTGAAACGGGAGAGATTTTCCTCAGGGATCGGGGAGAGAAAGATTTACGCCTAGCCTTATTGAGAGGGGATGATTTTGAAGCGTTTTACACTAAAAACGTTTTTCGGTTTGGTGATGGAGTCGTAGGCAAGGTGGCCGGGCTGAATAAAGCCCTGGTAGTTACCAATCTAGAGACTGACCCGCGCATTCTGCGACCTGCCCTCGTCGAAGCTGGATTTCAATGCCAGGCTGTGATTCCATTCCAGGCTGCTCGGGAAGTTGTAGGGGTAATGACCCTTTCCAGCAAAGCCAGCCGTAATTTCTCGATCCGGGAACTTGATCTATTGACAGCCATTGGTATGTGGGCGGGTACTGCCATTCAGAACGCTCAACTCCAGCAGCAAACCAAACATATCGCGGTATTGGAAGAACGGGAACGGATCGGTATGGATTTGCATGATGGAGTGATCCAATCCCTGTATTCCCTGGGATTAACTCTCGATTACGTCAAAGCCATCCTGGAAGAAGATTCTGACGAAAGCATGGAAAAATTGAATTCTGCCACAGACGGCATCAACAGCACCATCGTGGATATCCGAACCTATATTTCCGATCTGCGTCCGCGGCAAATGCAGGAAAATCTCAGTTTCAAGGAAAACCTGGAAATACTGCTACAAGAGTTCCAAAAAAACTCACAAATCTCTGCTGACATCCAGGATGATATTGAAGGCCAGCTGGACCTGAATTACCAAAACACACTGACACTGTTCCGCATCGTCCAGGAATCACTTTCCAACACAGCCCGCCATTCAAAAGCCAAGAAAACGAAACTTAGGCTTTGGGAGGAGGATAGCCAAATCTACCTGGAGATCATAGATAACGGAAAGGGTTTTAATATAGATAAAACTGAAGCCAATTTGGGCCACGGCCTGGCAAATATGCAGCGTAGAACCCGTAAAGCAGGGGGAGATATCCAGATCGACTCATCACCGGGCAACGGCACAAAAGTGATTGCCTGGGTTCCTAAAGAGTAAGTCGAATAAATATCAGAGAAGAAGAAAAAAGGCGTCGCAATGCGACGCCTTTTGTCTATCTGGGATTAAATCAATTTACCACTTACTACTTACTAATTACTTCCGTTTTTCGTGCCCCACCGGCCAGGAAAGACAACAATATGCTCAATCCATACAGCAAAAGTAAAGGAACCATCACCAGCATCATGTTAAGAGGATCAATGGTCGGTGTAATCACAGCTGCCAGGATAGCACTGACCACAACAGCGATACGCCAATTTTTGACCAAAGTCTTTGGAGATAGAATACCCATTGCAGAAAGCAAATATGCCAGTAAGGGGAATTCAAAAAGGGCGCCAATCCAGAACAATAAATTTGTAGCAAATTTGATATAGGAAGATGGACGTATCTGAGTAGAGATATCTAAAAAGGTCAATAATACCGGTAAACCAACCGGGAGGATCAGGTAATATGAAAAAGCCATTCCTCCAAAGAAGAATACAACAACGAGTGGGATGGAGATCAAACTGATCAAGCGAATCCTGCGGGATAGGGCTGGTGCGATGAACAAAAAGATCTCAAACACAATATATGGAAGAGCCGCAGTAAAAGCTGCCAGGAGCACGACACGCATGGCTACACTAATAGGTTCTGTAACATCTACGGCTGTTAATTGGTCCAATCCATTGATGGGCTGGGAGATGAATTCCAATAGCGGCGACAGAAAAATAAAAGCCACCACTGCACATAATAACAAAACTATAAAAGCCCGTATCAGGTGGTTCCGAAGAGCACCGATATGCTCCAAGAAGTTGGCTGGTTCGTCAAAAGCCATTTGAAGGCTCTCAGCTATAGGAGAATCCTCAGGCTCATCCATGAAAAACGAAGCAATTCTTTTAAATGGCTTGGCTATCCAGGCTCCAAATATCCTGAACGGTTTTGTGATTGAGTTCCAGATCGAGATCCAAAAAGCTTTCAGTTTTCCCACTTATCCCTCAATAATCTTCATTAGTACTTGGTATTAAACGACCGCCTGCAAACAGCGGTCACTTTGACTGGACAATGATCCATAGACTCATTAATCTTTGCCGCCAATATCTAAAGAGAAATTATTTCTCTTCAGGTTCTACTTCAGGGTCTGCTTCAGCTTTTGTATCTGTTTCTGTTTCTTTTTCCTCGTCCACCCCCAGACCATCTTTAAATGCCTTGATACCGCTGCCGAGCTCGCCACCGATCTTGCTGATCCGGCCTACACCAAAGACGATAATGATAATCACCAGGATGATAATTAGTTCAGTAGGTCCTAGTCCAAACATGATATTCCTCCGTAACCTTTGAATAAAGCAAATACATTATACCTCTTGGCGTTTATTTTATCAGTTTTGAAAAGGATCTAATCCATCTAATAACTGTTCAATCAGAGAAGAGTCCAGGGTGATCTGATCAAGATCTATGATCCGCGATACCTTCCAACGTCTGGCAGCTTCCTCGACCAAGGACGGCCGGATCACTATTAATGCCGTTGAATAATCCCCGCTTTCTATCACAGAAAATCCAGCCACCCAGCCTTTCCCCCTTTGAAGTTCCAGCGGGCCTAATTCATCGATCATCAACAGGTCACAGGGAATTGCTTCTTCTAACATCTTATTTCCCCAGTCTACAACATCTGAGAAAAAAGACCAGCGCTGCGTTTCCAGATCAGACTGCTGGGAAGTTTTTAATTCAGCCAGCCGGTTCCGAATCCCGCTTTTCAAATCTAACACGTCTATCGCAATCTTTTTATCGCCCTCAAAAACAGCAGGGGATATTACTCCCCCTACTCGGATGTTGGTTACCTGAGCCAATTTATATAATTCCAGACACAGGTTGGTCTTCCCGGATTGAAAATCACCAGTCAGGAGAATGATCTCACCCATATTCTTCCATCTTGTCCATGACCACCATCGTGTAACCATTGGTCTTTTCAACTCTGATTGGAGTCCTGTAGATCAAGGACAGGTTTTCAGTAGTGATCACGTCTTCAACTCCGCCCTCAGCCGCTATATTACCTTTATTCATCAAGACGAAATGGTCCGCAGCAAATATGGCAGCATTGGGGTCATGCGTAGTGATAACAGAAGTGACTCCCTGAGCAGCCATCCTTTTTAATAGAGATAAGATCCGATTCTGATTCTCAAGATCAAGATGTGCAGTAGGTTCATCAAGAAGCAGGATCTTAGTTTGCTGCGTTAATACTCGAGATATATGGACCAGCTGCCGTTCCCCTCCGCTGATCTCTGTCACAGGCTTTTCGGCCAAATGGCTGATGCCTGCTTCTTTCAAAGCGTTCTCGGTAATTTCCAGGTCTAGCTCCCCTGGCAGCTGGAAAGGATTCAAGTATGGAGACCTGCCGAGCAGCACATATTCGATCACGGAGAAATTAAATGGAATGGATTCAAACTGGGGTACCAGACCGATCATCTGGCTCAACTCACGTTTGGAATAATACTTGTGCGGTTTTCCAGCCACAGCCACACAACCCTGGAAAGGTTTTAACAAACCCAGCATGATATGAAGCATAGTGGTCTTTCCGGTCCCATTAGGACCCAGGATAGCTGTGACTTTCCCGGCTGGAATGTTCAGGGAAAGATCAGCCAGAACTACCGGACCCTCTTCACTATAGCTGAAGTGAATCCCATCCAGGGATAGTATATTATGCATCTCGCCTGACCTTAAAACTCATACTGATCATCAAGTAGATAAATAACCCGGCTCCAATTGCAGACGTTAGAATCCCCAACGGTATTTCTCCTGCTAGAAGAGTTCTGGCCAGATCATCTGCGATCATTGTGAACCCCCCACCCAAGAGCATGGCTGCTGGAATGGATTTTTCTGCACTGGCGCCAAATATTCGCCGCGAAATATGGGGCACGATCAATCCAACCCAGCTGATCACGCCGCTGATAGCCGTGATAGCCGCGGCTGCCGCAACTATTGTGACTAATATGATCAACCGTTCGCGTGTCAAGGACGCACCCAACGAAAAAGCTGTATCATCATTCAGCGATAACAAATTTACACGCCAGCGCATCACATAAACTACCACAATGCCAACCAGCGCAAACGGCAGGACGAAAAGCAGGTCACGCCAGGTAACACTGTACAATCCGCCCAGTAGCCAGAAGGTGATCTCGGGTAGTTCAGTTAGAGGATCTGCAATATATTTCAATACCCCTACACCGGATGAGAATAATGCTGAGACTGCCACACCGGATAAGATCAGCCGCAGCACCCATCCGCCATATCGGATCCGGGTGGACAAATAGTAGGAGGCTGCTAAGGCCAATAATCCAAAAAAAGTAGCGCTTAATTCGATCACCAGAGGATGGTTGCCTAACCATAGAATAGATACTGCTGCCCCAAAAGCAGCACCCTGGGAAACACCCAGAAATCCAGGTTCAATCAGTGGATTCCTGAAGATCATCTGCAAAACAGACCCTGCTGCGGAGAGAATCATTCCCAGTAAAAAAGCAACCAATAGGCGGGGTAGCCGCAGATTCAGCACCAATTGTTGGGCAAGCCGATCTTTTAAGAGGGTACCAGGAAGCATACCTGGTGGGCTGGGGTAGCGGCCAATAAAGACCGATACCAGGAACACCACCAGGATGCCTATACCTAAAAGTAACAGAAACCGATTGTACTTATCTTTGGTCATGGTCGTTCAATCAGGGTATGTCTCCTTTCAGGAGCGGAATTACAGTTGTATCGATTGTTTCCTGATCCATTCCATACAGGAACGAATAGAATTCAGACACTTCTGCTATGATATCAATATTGATTGATAACTCCGGTTGAATCTTGGTTGCCAGCCACTCCAAACCCAGTATCCAACGAGTGTCCGGCTGATCCCAGCTATAAAAATCATAAGCAAAGGCGTAAAGCTGATCATTTTGGACTGCTCTAAAATTGCTCCAGATCGAATTATCTATCAGCTCCGTTTTCACTTCAGAAGCATTACCATCATAACTGATAATGAACACCTGATCAGGATCCCAGGCTGCAATCTGTTCCAGGTTGACGACAACCCACCCACCGCCAGTATCGATTTCTTTCCAAACAGGATTCCCACCTGAAATTTCTACAAGGCGAGTCTGCAACCAGGATACTGGAGGCACTTTAAAGGCGATTTCACCGTCCCTGTCTGAATATTGCAGGATCAGTACACCGGGTTTTTGGTCTTCAGCGATGCCACTAACATACTCTTCTATTACGGATACACGGGATTGATAAAACTCTGTGATTTCCTCGGCCCGCTTCTCATTGCCAAAAACCTGACCCAGGGTGTGAATATCCTGGTAAAACGCTTCGGGGGTTTCCAAATCGAGGTACAACACCGGAAGATTGAGCTGCCCAAGGGGTTCACCCAATTTTTCAGCCATAAAACTTTTCATTAAGACCAATTCGGGTTGGGAAGCAGCTATTTGTTCCGGTCCAACATTCTTTTCAAAAATCTCTTTTTCCTCAAGGCCAGGATCAATAAAAGGTAAAAAACTGAAAGCCGATTGGCTTCGATTTTCCAGCGCGATTACATTTTCAACAGCCTCAGGAAACAAGAATATCGTATCCTGTACCATAATGGTTGCTTTTCCAGCAATTGCGATCCGATCCGGGACCCCATCCAGAATTTCAGTATGTCCGGTTGCGTCGGTGATCTCTACAGGTTGACTCAAAGCCGGGACCACACTGCAGCCAGCCAATAAAAATATAGTAATTATAAGCAAAACTTTTTTCATGCCTTATTCTCCTGTGATTGGATATTGATGGTACATTAATCAGGAATTGTGTCCCTGAGGTTATTCAGCCATTCAACCATTGCCTTGATCTGACCAATTCGGAACAAAAACACCTGAGAATTGATATATTCGGTTTTTTCCAATTTTTTATATTGTTTTTCCAGATTATCTAGCCAGCTCTGGCAAACATCCACTTGTTTTGTGATCAAGTCAGCAGCAAGTTCCCCGTTTTTCCTGAGTACAAAAAATAATTTAGATAAAAAAGCAAGGCGCACATACCTGCTGCTCAAAACGGGAGAGTACATCCATTTATCTAGGATTTCATTTCCATGATTGGTAATCCGATAAACTTTTCGATCAGGATAAGGGCTTTGGCTAGTTATTGAAGACACTAATAGTTCATCTGTTTCTAGCTTATCGAGCAGATAGTATAGTTTACTGCGTTTGACCTGCCAGATCAGTGAAAGTTCTGATGTGCTGCGCAGTTTTTCATACAAGGCATAGCCATGGGCGGGCTCTTCACGGATCAGCCCTAACAGGATATATTCAAAGGTATGTGCTGATGATTTTTTTGCCATAGTATTCAGATGTTGACTATACAGATACTGACTAATTTTACTTCATTCCCGGATCCAGTCAAGGATCCGGGAATATTTATTATTACCCTATCCTAATCTTTTTAATTATTTGAGGGGAATTATCAAGAACCAGTTTATAGTAACAGACGCGATACCTCTTCGATTTTCCAGTCAACCACCACTTCACCATTGATATAGAAAGTGGGAGTGGTCAGGTTTCCTCCGGTCCATTCTTTCACCTGATTGGCAGCTGCTTGATTCCTGGTGATATCATATTCTGTGTATTCGATCTTCTTATCTTCAAACCAGACCCTGGCTCTGCGGCAGCCGGGACACCATTTGTTGCAAAACAGAACTACACCTTCCAGTTCCAGTTCATCCTCTGCTTTTTTCTCATCAACAGCTTTAATGGGTGTATGGTCAGGTTGAATACGCCGGATTTCCTGGAAGAGCACTTCATTATCGGGTTGTTCATCGATATCATGAATATCCACATACTGAACAATTCCATTTTTATCGATGACGAAGATCGCCCGTTCAGATCTTCCTTCGATTTCTCGGAAAGCGCCATATTCTTTTGCAATTTCACCGTGGGGCCAAAAATCACTGATCAGGGGGTATGAGATACCACCCAGGCTATCAGCCCATGCTTTTAATACCGGTACGTGATCAACACTTATGCCCAGAACCTGGACATCTAATTCCGCAAATGCAGCATACTCCGCTTCATAGGACGGAATTTGGCTGGTTCAAACCGGCGTAAAAGCCTGCGGGAAAAATACCAGCACGGTGGTTTTTCCCTTAAAGTCACTTAATGTCACTTCTTTGTCGAGATGGCTCTGAAGGGTAAAATCCGGAGCCGGATCTCCTACTCTGATTTTCATAACTCTTTCTCCTCACATAAAAACACCATTATTAAACTCTACTATACTCTCTTTCAAATAAATAGTTCCTAATATATTAATTGTTTTATACAATACTTATGATTTAAACTACCGGGTGTAGATGTTGCCCCTTACAGTTTCGAGGTATTCTATCATTCAGCGGTTAAATTACACGTCAATATTCCTATTCTAATTGGCTTAAACAAAAAAGGGCAGCTCGCCAAGCCGCCCTTTTTTTTCAACGATTACTGATTCCTGCCCTTATCTTAAGCTTCGCTGGGAACAATTTCCCCACCAGACACGAATTCTCTCCAAGCCAGCGTCCACAGAGTGGATATATAGGCACTGAAAGCGCCCTGCAACAGGATCAGAACAGGCCATAACAAGCAGCATAATACCATGAGAAAACCAGGCACGATCATCACAATAAATAGTCCAATACTGGCAGCCACCTGAATGAGAAACAGGATCAACGCGGATCCCAGATTATCTGCCAAGACCTCAAATCCTCTCCGGAAAGAAGCGACTACACCGAGGTCTTCCAGCATACAGGCCCGGTTTGCAAATGACCCCAATATTGAAAGGAAGAAAATGATCGGAAGCAGTAAACAAGACAAGAGGATGATCGGCAGGAAGGGCCCTATACCAGCATAAGGCCAAACACCATCCATCAAGTCACCAAAACCACCATAGGATAAAAATATTGCCAAACTGCCGATAAAAAGGGCGAGACCTGGAATGGCAGGCACCAAGTCGATCCCGATTAAACGCCAGCCCTTTTTCCATCCAGCCTTGAAAGCAGTGGAGAAAGATGAAGGTTTTTCAACTTCAATATCATTTACTGCGCTGATCAATCCACCTCTGGCTATTGTCCCGGCCACCCAAAAAGCGAGCCCAAAAACAATCAGTATAACTCCCAGGGCAATTAAACCAAGGATTGCCAGGATCGACAGATCTGGATTCTGGAAAGGTGTCCCATAATCGAACCGTGGCATATCCTTCCAGGGCAAATCCCCACCATCAAACATATACCGGCTTTGACTACCACCAGAACCACTCGACCCACTCAAAGCGACCAATACACCCAAGAGAATCAAGAACTTATATTTCCAGATTATGTCCCAGGCTCGTGTAAACAGCTTACCGTAATCCATTACTCCTCCTCGAGGAAGAACCCTCTCCATCTTTATCATACACTATTCATAGACTAGATCGATTCCAGTCCAAAATTATTATCTCATACTCCAATATACGGATAACTCCCGGGAGAGTTGTACCCAATACTCCTGTATTGGGTCAGGTGGCACAGAGTATACTTAACAGATGTCAGCATCTGTTACAATCAAGAATAATTAACTTGTAGTATTCGGAGGATATTTAACATGAAAAAGATCCTGGTTTTGGGATTAATGATCCTTCTCTTAGCCGGTTGTCTCCCCCAGCAAATCGAACCACCTTCCGATACCGGGGATACGATTGCCACGCTTGTCGCCGCCACGCTGACGGGCGAACCGCAGTCCAAGGATCAACCCAGTCAGACGGTTATAGCGTCCGTATCTTCTGTCACCCCGGATCCATCTATCCCAACCGATGAAGGACCAACAGACACGCCAACTCTCACCGCTACCAGCACATCTACAGCCACAACTACCCCCACACCCACGATCACCCTCGCCCCTACACTGTCTCCGGAAGATCCTGTTCTTTCCCTGGGTGTACCTTCCGTTAAAGACTCCTTCGATAATGGCTCGATCATTTACCAGTATGACGAATCTCAATCGAGTTTCCAGGTAGAGGATGATCAGTTTGTTCTGATCGCGAAAAAAGCCAACAGTTATGAGACCTGGAGCTTATCCTGGGAGGAATTATCCAACTTCTATTTAGAAATCACAGGCACATTCGGTTCAGATTGCGGAGGGAAGGACCACTACGGGATGATCTTCCGGGCCCCGGATACAAGTGAAGGCTACCTGGTGAGCATTTCCTGTGATGGTTCCTATCGATTAAGTACCTGGGAAAGTGAAGAAGAAGAATATACCACGATAAAGAAATGGACTTCAAGCGAAATCATCAATAGCGGCCCCGGGGAATTGAACAGGCTAGGTGTAAAGGTGAAAGGAGACCAGATCACCGGCTTTATCAACGGACGACAAGTATTCGAGCTCAATGACAACACCTTCAGCTCCGGACGGATTGGTGTCCTGGTGGCTGCCACTAACACGGCCGGTTTTACGGTCTATCTAGACCAGGTGGTATACTGGAAATTGCCCTAAAAGGGATATAAGTTGACTACCAGATTGGAGACTGATTATGAAACAAAATAGAATTTGGCTTACACTTGGAATCCTGTTGATCAGCATCATGTTATTATCAGCCTGCAGCCTGTTTGGGAATAACCAACCTGTTGAAGAATCCCTTCCTCCAGATCTACCAGAAGATGCAGAGTCTTTGGTTATGCTGGCGAAATTTGACTTGACCATCAAAACCGGGATTGCAATTGAAAACATAATTACGAAAAGCATCCAAGAAAACAGGTTTGACGACGCCAGCCTTGGTGTCCCGGAACCTGGCGTTACCTATGCTGCTGTCGTGACCCCCGGGTATATTATCATGCTGGAAGCTGATGGCAATATCTACCAATATCATGCCTCTGGGGCCAAAGTAGTCCAAAAACCAACCCAATAACTCCAACATGTAATGATAATAATAACAGGCCCGGAAAATCCCGGGCCTGTTTCGTTAATGTAGTCTGATTTCTAGACGTATCTCTTAATTCTTAGCAGCTACACGGCTCAAGTTTCTTCAATGGATCAAAGGGACATTCGTCGATCCAATCATCATATGTATCTCCATCTTCATCGTGATTGCAGGGATCGCCTACCGGATCATTCGGATCGAGAGGACAAGCATCCTTGCAATCCAAAACTCCATCTTTATCACTGTCTTTATCCTTCACTCCGCAGCCACATTTTCCGGGTTCGGTTTTCTTTTTATCATTAGGGCATAGATCAACGCAATCCGGTGTGCCGTCCAAATCACTGTCTACCTCTCTGACTCCGCACCCGCAATAACCTGCTGATCTCTTTAATGGATCAAAAGGACACTGATCTCCCCCGTCATTGATTCCGTCATCATCTTCATCCGGGTTGCAGGGATCTCCAATCAGATCCGAATATGCAATAGTGGGGCAGGTATCCTCACAATCAACCACTCCATCTTCATCAAGATCAGAATCCGGGGTTCCGCATCCGCAAATTCCAGGATCGGTCTTCTCGGGATCATCCGGGCAGTTTTCCTCACTATCTGGAACACCATCATCATCTGAGTCTTCTTCGGGGGCTTTGCAACCGTTTTCTCCAGGATTCGTCATATCAGGATTATTCGGACAGTTATCATTACAATCCAATGTGCCGTCACCATCTGTGTCTGTTTCTGCTACACCGCAGCCACAAACTCCGGGAGCAGTTTTCTTCGGATCTTCAGGACAAAGGTCTTCCGGAACTGATTGGTCGTCTCCCTCTTCCTGGTCATATTCAGGAACATCAAATTCCAGAGTATAAAATGGTGTTGTCGAAGTATCACCCTCGTAGAATCTGATCACAGCTTTTTCGCCAGGTTCGAGACTTGGTCCAGAACACTTCAGTGTATCCGGGGGATCATCTACCATGACACAATCAAATGTTTCCCCGTTTACTGTAACCAAATAACCTTCATCAGCGTGGCGCAGATATACAGTCAGGGATCCATCGTCCGGATGATCAATCTTTGCAATTGTGATATTCGTCTCGGCCGGAAATAAAAAAGTACAGGCGGAAAGGAATAATAGTATTAAGACAGGAATGACAATATATCTTTTCATAGTATTCATCCTTTATAGCTTCCAGATTACCTTTAAATAGTCTCCCTTATCATTTTATATAATTCTAACTGGAATTCATTATACAGTTCTGTGAAGTATTACCCTAAAAATCCCCTCAAAAAAAGAGAAAAATACCCCTAATAGCAATTTTAACGGGAGAAATTAAGAGAATATTACTGAAATTCCCTTTTAGGGGAGTAACAAAACTGTAAAACAATCTAGATTAACCTATACTATACTTAATGAAATTATCCGTACCAGGCTTCATTTAAGCCAAGGAGCTTCCAATTAACAAGAAAATAAACCAAGACCTTCCAGGTTCGGGCCCATCGCTGGGACAGGTGCTTCTGGAATCAAAACTCATCACGCAGGAACAGTTAGACCACATTCTTGTCATCCAAAAAGCAGGGGATGGACGCCGGCTTGGCACAATTCTCATTGATGAGGGCACCATCACTGCCGAATCCCTCGCTCTTGCACTCAGCATCCATCTGAATTTACCTTTTGCGGATCTCAGCCAGCAATCGGTTCAACCAGAACTGACCCGGATTATTCCTGAAAATATTGCTCGCCGCTACCAGTTAATTCCCGTAGAAATTACGAACGGTTCGTTAGTCGTGGTTATGGAAGACCCAACTGATATATCAGTGATCAACGATATATCAGCAATCACAGGAATGAACATCACACCGTCCGTAGGTTTGGGCATGGATATCAAATCAGCTATTGACCTACACTATAAAGCAAATAAAGAAATTGAACGTGAGGTAGCTGAATTTACTGGCACGGGAGAATTGACAGATGCTGATCTGGATGCCAGTGCAATTCTGGAGGACCCGGTAGTTCGAGCAGTTGATATGATCCTCCAGCAAGGCGTTCGAGATCGAGCTTCAGACATCCACATTGTCCCGGATCACAATTCGGTCCGCGTTCGCTATCGAGTTGATGGGATGTTATCCGATTCACTTACTCTTCCGCAAGGGAGCCACTACCAACTCCTCTCCCGTATCAAAGTGCTTGCCGGCATGAATATCGCCGAAAGACGGAGGCCACAGGATGGACAGTTTTCAGATCTAATTGAGGGAGAGGAAACATTTTTCCGGGTAGCGACCAGCGATACTACTTGGGGAGAGATGGTAACCATACGTATTCTTGGCAGGACAGAATCGATCCTGGACATGAATGGATTAGGTATGCAGGCAGATGTGATTGAAAAATTCAATCAGGTTATCCATTCTCCATTCGGGATGGTCCTAGTTGCTGGTCCAACAGGATCCGGGAAAACTACGACACTGTATGCTGCCCTAAACCAGCTCGACCGTAACCGATATAACATTCTAACAATTGAAGATCCAGTGGAATACAATTTTCAGGGCATTAATCAGATCCAGGTTAACAAGGCTGCAGAGATCACATTTGCCTCTGGTTTACGGGGAGTTATGCGCCTGGACCCAGACAAGATCATGGTCGGTGAGATCCGTGATGTTGAGACTGCGAATGCTGCTGTCCAGGCAGCACTGACTGGCCATATGGTTTTATCATCAATCCACGCCAATGATGCTGCTGGCACATTCTTCCGGTTGATACATCTGGGAATAGACCACTATTTGATCAATTCCTCTGTTCTGGCCATAATTTCCCAACGACTGATCCGGCTGACTTGCCCTCACTGTGGTGTAAAAACCACTCCCTCAAAAGAGATCGCTAAAATTTATCAGGATGAGACAGGTGAACCACTGAAAGAATTTTTAAAGGGAGAAGGCTGCACCTATTGTCATGGATCCGGGTATCTGGGTAGGACCGGAGTTTACGAGTTATTATTCGTTACCAATAAAATCCGTCAGATGTTCTCAGCCGGGGCTAGCTCAAGCGAGATCAAATCCGCAGCCATGGAAGCTGGCATGCTTTCAATGTTGAAGGATGGTCTGCTAAAGGTAAAACAAGGGTTGACCACTCCAACTGAAGTATTACGGACAATTTACTCTGTCGACTAAACCTCGACCGAGATATTGATTAATTAGCTTCTGGAGAAACACACATGCCATATCGTTATCTAGCGTACGATTCAACAGGCACGGAGAAAACAGGGATTCTTCAAGTAGATCGAGAAGATACCGCTGAACAGATCCTGTTTCAGCGCGGCCTGACTATTGCAAAACTGACCAGGATCAATGCTGCTTTTGAACTGACAAAGTGGTTTCCAACTTTTTTTGGTCCAAAACCAAGGGATGTGATCGTTTTTTCAAACCAACTGGCAAATCTAGTTGAGTCTGGTGTGCCCCTTTTAACCGGTCTAGATCTAATGGCAGAAGAAGTATCCAGTAAACCCCTCCAAAAAGTGCTTCAACAGGTCGTGGAAGATATTCGTCAAGGCAGTTCTATCTCAGCGGCACTTGCCAAACATGACCTGGTTTTTCCTCCCATCTACCAATCCATGATCCAAGTAGGAGAAAGAACCGGTAATCTCGGAGGAGTACTGCGCCAGCTATCCATCCACCTTGAAAAAGAATCCAATCTCAAATCAAAAATCAAAGGCGCAATGACTTACCCAGGTATCGTCCTGGCAATGGCATTTGGGGTTATTCTTCTCCTGCTTAATTTCACATTACCACCTCTGCTGGAACTTTACTCCGAATTTGATGCCCAACTTCCCTGGCCTACAAGGTTTCTAATGAATGTGACTGATTCATTCCTACTATACCGTGTCCAGCTCCTGTTAGGTTTAATCGCTTTATTTGCGATCGGATTCTTCTATTTCCGAAGTAAGCGGGGGAAGAAACAACTTGCTCATCTTTCATTAAAAATGCCTGTGATCGGACAGATCAACACTTATGGGAATAGCGCCCGCTTTAGCCGGACCCTGGCAACGCTTATCGATGCCGGATTACAGCTGACGGAATCCATAGAGCTAACAGGCCAAACCATTCAAAATGTTGTGCTTAACCATGAAATCGATATACTTCGCCAGGAGACTCTTCAAGGCCGAGGTATTGCAGAGCCCTTATCCCAATCGGTCTATTTTCCCAAAATGCTGGCCCAGGTTGTACGGGTTGGCGAGGAAACCGGATCATTGGACAACCAATTGATCACTCTGGCAGCCTACTATGAAGAAGAAGTCGATCGGGCATTAAAAAATATGACTTCCCTGCTTGAACCAGCTATGATGATTTTTGTAGGTGTCATTGTCGGGTTTGTGGCCGTATCAGTTATCATGCCCATGTATTCCCTATTTGGCCATATAAAATGAAATATTCATCCACTGACCACCTGCTCCAAAAAATAGCCCGGAATGAAAAAGGCGCCACCCTGGTCGAAGAATTAACGACTCTGGCGATCATCAGCTTTGGCCTCGTCATTTTGGTCGCAATGATCACAACCGGGGTGATTGGAGTTCGAACGGTGGACGATAAAGTACTGGCAGAATCCCTGGCCCGCTCCCAGTTGGAGTTGATCAAAGATGCCGCATATGAGTATGATCCTGGCCCCACATCCTACCCATCTGTTACCCCGATATCAGGATATATAGTTTCTTTATCTATTGAATACTGGGACAGCGGAGGTATTGCTTCTCCACAAATAGATAATGGTTTGCAGAAGATCACTGTCACCGTTTCAACCGGCGGCACCGACATTGTTCAAACCGCTTCTTTTAAGGTGGATCGCTAATGAACAGGACCTGTAAAACCAGAGGAGTGGATCCCAATCTCAGCCAGGAACAGGGCACTTCACTTGTTGAAGTCCTGGTAGCAATGGGCATCAGTGTGATCGTATTTGGAGTGATCACCACTGCCATGGTCCAATTTATGCTGGTAACCAGATGGGGCAACAGTCAGCTTCAAATCACCAATGATATTCAGGTAGCATCATTATGGCTGGGTAGGGATGCCCTGGAAGCATCAAGTTTTACTGCAGGGACGGGGAATGTTTATGGGATCCTTAATTGGCCCGATTCCTCAAATCAGTTCCGCTATTCTTATGATGCACTGGAACAAGCCCTTATTCGGGAACATATCGAGGATGGCTCGCTCCTAACTACCCACACGGTTGCCAGATATATATCAGATCAAAATGATGTTTCATTTAGCACTGCTGGATCGTTATTAACAGTATCTATTACATCAACCAGCGGTGACGAGATCAAAAGCGTCGATATAGAATTTTCGATGCGAGCCAGGTGAATAAATGATGAGAATCCTTAGGCATATACCACAATGGTTAACATACAGGGGACACCGGTCAAGGTATGATTTCCGGTCCCGATCCGAGGCAGGACAATCCCTGCCTGCGGCCCTGATCACCCTGGCAGTCGCCTCTTTATTATTAACACCCTTTTTAACCTTTGTGAGCTCTCGTTCACTGGGGACCGGTGTCGCCCAGGAGACATTTAATGATCTCTATGCCGCAGATGCAGGGGTAGAATACGGAATTTGGAGTTTGCTCAATGTTCCTTCTATCAGAAACACGGCGGACCTCAATGCAGGCACCGCCCAAAGTTTAGCGTTCCCGGGATCTTTAAACGGAATCACCCCCACAATATCGATCACCGCCCTTCCCATCGGGAACTGGAACCCGGATCCACCTGGAGCACCTGCAGATTTGACTTGGGAATTTGGCAACGGGGGTGGATCACTGGCCTATGCTGGAAAAGAATGTGTTTATGCTTTAGGAGGGAATAAAAAGAATAATTTTGGTTGTTATAACATATCTGGAGATAGCTGGAATTCCTCCTTGGCATCCCTTCCGAAAAATGTAGACGGGGAAGATTCTCTTGTCCATGGGGGTGGAAATTCCCTTTTTGCCCTCGTGGGAGGTAAAAAGGATAATTTCTGGTCCTACAATACCAGTTCAGATACCTGGAATATGCTGGAAATTATAGGTGAGAAAGTCAAAGTCGATCAAGGGGCTGCCCTTGTATATGTTAATGCGAAAAAGTTGTTATATGCTTTTAGTGGAAATTCTAAAGATTTTTGGCGCTATGATATCTCCTCAAAGGGTTGGAGTTCCATGGCTGACGCCCCCGGCACAACGAAAACAGGTGCGGATTTGATCTACACCGGAGGCGATTATATTTACGCAATTCAGGGCAATAACAGCACTGCCTTCTGGCGCTTCAAAATTCCAAACGGGCCCTGGAGCACCCTTCCCAACATACCCGTAGTTGTAAAAGAGGGAGGAGCCCTGGCCTACTACGGAGGTGATTATCTTTATGCGCTCCAGGGAAATTCAACTGATTTCTGGCGTTATTCAGTTACAATGAATAGTTGGACAATCCTGGCAGCTGCACCTGATGCCGTTGGCGCGGGTGCTGACCTGATATTCACTCATTCCAAGGGTGGTTTCAGTTTGCAGGGTGGAAAAAATACTGATTACTGGGAATTTGAAGTCACTCCCCCACGTTATAAAATCTCCGTTCAGGCAGCCTCTGTCAGCATTGATACACTGTATGAAATTGACGGCACTACAAGAACGATTTTATTTTGGGATATAGATTAAATTAATCAAGAAGGCGCAAAGAAGATACTATGGACGATCCAAACCAGATCCTGGGAAATGTCCCTAAAAAAACTAAATTACTGACCAGCTCCCTGGAAACATTTGATTTTAATATCCTGCCGGAAAGATACCAGCCTAGAAAAATACGGCTGAGGACCCTTCTACCCTGGATGTTGTTCCTGATTTTCCTTTCAGCTCTATACCCTTCTTTCTTGTTGGCACAAGAATCGCAATCTGTTTATAAACAGACCGAGTTCGAGGTCACAACCCTGCGAACTTCTCTGGAGACCTACCAATCTGCCGCAGATGAAATGACTGCGCTCCAGGATCAAATTGATACTGCGACGGAGCGGAGAGATCAGATCCTGGATTCGTACCAGGGTATTGATCTGCAGGGATCAAATTGGAGCCCTGCCCTGTTCAAGATCGATAATACTATCCCGGAAGGCATCTCCTGGACTTCGATCATCCAGGGAGATCATGAAATCAGCCTGGAAGGAATAGCGAGTACATATCAGGGTGTTTTAGATCTGAAATCCAGATTAACTAATCTGGGGGAATTCTCAAATGTTAGGATAGATTCGATTGACCAGATTATTACCGATCCGGCTGGAGGCGTTGTTGTAAGTACAGAAGATGGACAATCCCCTCTAGCGCTACCGCCGACATATAACTTTTCAGTGGTAGTATCACTCAAAGCGGGGGGTCAACAATGAAAAAAAATAGCAGACTCTCTAGTATCCGGGTTGGTCTGATTTTGAGCATAATCGCCGCTGTGGTAAACCTGATCTTTATCGGCAGTGCTTCAATCAGGCAGAATGCAACCAAACAATTGGAGACAGATCGTCTCGTTCTGGAAGAAAATTTTTCCGAGCTGGAAAAAGTAAACCGGGATCAGCTGGATGCCCTCCAAGCAGATTTGGGTAATATACTGGCAGAGGCCCTTGAACTGGAAACCAGCTTCCCGGAGTTAGGAGCCCCCTTCGATGTATTTACTCGCGGAATAGACCTTGCTGAGGCCAGCCAGTTAGATTTAATTAGTATATCTTCAGCAAATTCGGAAATTCAGGAGACTACGTCCGGCGTATTAATATTTGAGGAATATAACATAGAATTGATCGGAACGCTGGTCAACTGCCTGACTTTTATTGAAAAAATTGAGGCGGTCGGATTAGATTCCGTTGTTATGCAATCTGCAGGTATTATCCCTGCAGATGGTATTTGTTCATTAGAGGTCAAGACCATGGGATACCCCTCAGCACTCCAATAATTCGTGAATAACGTTCCTTGGGTTTTTCCCAGAAAGAGAGTGAACTTTGTTTAATAGAAAAACAACCACTATAAATTTTGAAGGCAATGAGATTCGTTTCCTGGTGATTAAAGGAGAAAAAATCCTTTCCTGGCACACCAAAAAGATCCCTGCAGAATATATAGTTCAGGGCCAAATCATCAAAACGACTGAGATTGGAAACCTAATCTCGAAAACCATAAAAGAACTTAAGGGATCCCGCAGAAACGTGATCACTTCTGTTACCGGGCAGCGCTCTATTCACCGCATTATGGAAATTCCCAACATTCAGGATAAGTTCCTGGAAGAAACCATCCGACGGAAAACAAAACAGGAGTTTGCTATCCCTCTGGATGAAACCGATATTCACTGGCGCATTCTTTCCAGATCTGACAGTCAATTAATCCTTTATGTTTTGGCGGTGCCAAAGATTATCATTGATTCCCAGGTGGCGGCTCTAAAGGCAGCCAAGATCAAACCAAGGATCATAGACATCAAACCCCTGGCTTTACAGAGAATGGTGAACCAGCCCACTTCCCTTATTGTCAACCTGGAAGCCTTCAGCCTCGATGTGATTGTTACCTTTAATCACCTCCCCATCCTGGTGAGATCTGTTCCCCTGGAAACAGGAAACCTATCCGAGGAAGCGAAGCTGGACCTGCTGAGCCAGGAATTAGCCAGAACAGTCAAATACTACAACGAAAGCAATAAAAACAACCGGCTGCCGGAAAATACAGCTGTATTTCTAACCGGAGAATTATTTGATAAATCGCCATTATCCACTCGTTTGGATGAAAAAGCTGACCTGGGCGAAAGACTTAAAACCAGAACCCCATTCAGTGTAAAATACCCTAAAGGACCCTATCCAGTCCCCGAAAATTTTTCGGTTTCAAAATACGCTGTAAATCTTGGATTGTCCCTTAAATCACGATGAACATCATCCAGACGATTTTTTACACACTGCTCGGTGTGAGTTTCGGTAGTTTTTTCAATGTACTTATCGATCGCCTGCCTGAAGGAAAATCGATTATATCCCCCCCATCCCATTGTGATGCCTGTCAAAGGCGTTTGTCCGCGTTGGAATTAATCCCAATTGCCAGTTATATCTTTCTTAAGGGCCGCTGCCGGACATGCGAGGAGAAGATCTCCACCCGCAGCCTGATCGTTGAGATCCTAACCGGTGTTCTGTTTTTCTTAACCTGGATTCGTTTTGGTCTGAGTTGGGAAACTGCGCTCTATACATTTTATGGTTGTGTATTGATCATCATCGGAAGTATTGATCTTGAAAAACAGAAGATCCTTAATATAATGATCTTTCCTGCCATTGGGCTCGGCCTGATCATGATTCCTCTATTGCACAGCGATCAACTCTGGATGATGCTTTTGGGCGGTGCGGTGGGTTTTGGTGTATTGTTGCTAATTTCCCTGATTGCCCCGGGAGCGATGGGTATGGGAGATGTAAAACTGGTCCTCTTCCTTGGTTTTGTCGTTGGTTTTCCCAAGATCATCATCACCCTTTTCCTGGCCTTTGTATTGGGAGGTCTGGTCGCGGGAGTTTTGCTTGCCCTTAAGAAGATAGGTAAAAAGGATTCAATTGCCTTTGGACCCTTTTTAGCTTTGGGCGGGATCATAACCATATTATATGGTACCCAAATTCTGGAGTGGTATCTGAGGAGATTAGGCGGATGAATATTCTGGACCTTTTACCCGTC
>CAZOUN010000024.1:0-16855 GCA_964582965.1 uncultured Anaerolineales bacterium
TTATTCCATCCAGTTATCTGAGTTGGCTGCCCCGGTATCCGAGGATATTCCGGGCGACAACTAGCAAGTTGATCTGGCCGGTGCCTTCAAAAATATCATTGATCTTGGCATCTCTGAACCACTTCTCCAGCAAGAATTCCCGGCTGTATCCCAGGGGACCCATCAGCCCGACTGCTTTCTGAGTTATTAACGTGGCGACTTTGCCGGCTTTAACTTTGCTCATTGATGCGACCGCGCCATTGGATTGTTTATTATCTGCCATCCAGAGGGCTTTAACTGTCAGCAGCCAGGCCTGGCGTAGCTGGGATTCCATGTCAATGAAATCCCGTTCCAGGTTGGACATCTTCTGGCGCGGAAGACCGTAGTGGATCTCCACACCATTTTCTGTCAATATTTCCCCAACAAATTCCAGGGCAGCTCGGGCTACACCCAGGGCAGATGCAGCCACAATGGGCCGGGTGGCATCAAAGGTTTCCATGGCGCCTTTATAACCTTTTGTGCTTTTTTCTACTGTAGGCGATCCTAGTATGTTTTCAAAAGGAACCCGGCAGTCTTGCATGACTATTGATACTGTATCGCTGGCCCGGATGCCCATTTTCTCTTCAAATTTGGTGACTTTGCAGCCAGGAGTATCCGCTTCAATGACAAAGGAGCGGATGCCAGATCGGCCTGCTTCCAGATCCAGGCTGGCCCAGACGACGATGAATCCTTTTGAATCTACCAGGGCTTTATTCCCGGCAGTTACGAATATCTTTTCCCCGTTGAGAATCCATTCATTGGTCTTCTCGTCGAGGACAGCGGTGGCCCGGATTGCTGAAGTATCTGAGCCGGCTTGCGGCTCAGTCATCGCCATAGCATCAAATACCGGTTCCTTCCCGGTAAAACGACTCAGGAAGCGTTTCTTCTGTTCTGGTGTTCCGGCAGCACTGACTGCAGCGGCTCCCAACATGCCTCCTGGTGTGCAGAGATAGATCCCTGCGTCACCCCAGGATAGCATCTCTACCATCACCATCAGGCGTTGGTAATTGATGGGCGGGCGTTTCTTCTTTTCTGGATCATCATCTTTTTTCTTTTTTGCAGCTTCATCGGGTGCCATTGATGAGCTCCCAAGAGCCTTGGTGGCAGTGTGCATAAATTCAATATAAGCCCATGGGATCTCATGTTCATTTTCATCTAATTCGCGGGAAACAGGCCGCATCATATTTTTGGCAACAGTTTCAACCACAGTTCTAGTTTGGACGAGGGGTTTTGGCATCTCAAAACTAATCATGATATTTCTCCTTTTCAAACCTGGATCAGATATCCAGGTGGGGGATAATCGAATTGTGGTTTAGACCATTGCCAGGCCGGTGAATGTTGAAAAACCACGGCCATTTCTCATCCACATTTCCACAGGATGCTCCCGGATGTATCCATGTCCGCCCAGAATCTGGACAGACTGATCTGTGACCATCATGACCATATCCACCGCAGCATGGTAAGCCAGGAATGCTTGCTTATACGCACCTTCTTTACCTTCATCAATCATCCAGGCAGCTTCCCAGGCCAGCAAACGAGTAGCTTCGATATCTGTGCCCATTTCTGCCAGCATAAAGGCGATCGCTTGTTTTTGGGCTACCTTGACACCAAATACCTCTCTGTCCTTTGCATATTCAATAGCATATTCATAGGCAGCCTGGGCAACCCCCACAGCAAGTGAAGCCAGCCCGATATGCCAGGATCCCTGGATGCCATCCATGGCATGCCCCTCGGGACCGCCAAGCTGTTGGTTGGCGGGAACTTTCACATTCTCCAGTTTCAGCGAATATAAGGGATAAGCATGGATACCGAGAGTCTGTTGTTTCTCTCCCACTGTCAAACCTTCTGTATCAGCATCAACGATAAATGCCTGGGTCTTTCCATCCAGGTTAGCATAGATGAGGATTTTTTCTGCATTTGCAGCGTAAGGGACATAGGTTTTTTCCCCATTGATCAAGATTGAATCACCCTTTTTGGATGCAGTGGTCTGCAGTTCCATGGGATCAAAATCGAATTTAGGCTCGATCAAAGCCGCTGTGTATGCTTTCCATTCCATTTCGATCACAGGTGGGATCAATTCCTTTTTTTGTCCTTCCGTTCCCGCCAGCAGGATCGGGAGTACAAAAAGATTTGGTGTCATAACACCCATACTCGCTGCTAGGTCACCGTAAGCCAATCCCTCTGCGGCAAGGACACCGGTCAGGGCAGAATAATCTCCAAAGCCGTCATAGGCTTCTGGTGTAGAGGCTTGTAAGATGCCCAGTTCCCAGCCTTTCTCGATCAACTCCGAGGGAAGTTCGGATTTCTCATCCGCTTCCCTTGCTGCCGGCCGGCTATCCCCCTCGGCATAGCGTTTTACAGCATCCAGAAGCATTTGCTGCTCTTCAGTTGGGGTAAATGAATACATAAATCCCTCCAATATATAAAACGGTTAGAAAGATGGATGTTGATAATTGATCAACCGGAGATCCAAGAATAAGCTAATGTTCCAGGAAGCAGTAATCGAAACTCGAATTCTGGACCCACTCCTGTTATCTGGTTCCTGATATCAGTCACGGAAATACAATCCTTGGAGAAATAAATCGGCAAAATGATCGGCGATCTCCGTTGTTGAGAGCGGGCCATCCTCGCGGTACCAGGTAATGGTCCAATTCAAAACACCCAGCAGGGCTTTACTAACCAGGCCAGGGGTCTGAGTTTTGAATTCTCCCGAGGAAACACCCTCATCAATGATGCTCTGCCATATGCGATCGACATGATCTCGATGAGGAATGTGAAGATCCTTATATTCTGGTTCCAGGGAACGATATTCAAGCAGTAGAACGGATGAGAGAGAACGGTTTTCGGCTAAAAAGTCTAAATAAGCTTGCATGGCCTGACGTAGCTTCTGTCCGGGGGATAGGTCGGGGGTTATTGCCCCCTCCAGGCGTTCCACGATCAACCCCAGGGCTTCATCTAATAAGGCTAAGAGGATTTCCTGTTTGCTGCTGACATGGTGGTAGAGGCTACCTTTTTTTAAATCAACAGCTTCAGCGATATCCTGCATGGATGCCGCGTGATAGCCTTTTTCCTGAAAAATGATTGCTGCCGCCCGGAGTATAGTTTCTCTGGACATAGAAGGGTCTCCCTACCAACCGTTTGGTAGCTTTAGCGTAACAAATTTTGGGCTGAAAGTCAAGTCTAGGGTAGAGTTGATGATTAAATAGTTGGCACGGGGGATTGGGAAACAATTGATGAAGATAATCAGCGATCTACCAGGAAGGGTTAAAAATATGGGGAAAAGATTAACAATAAGCGTTATATCAGCGGCTATCTTGTGGATAATCTGTATTATCGGGGCTTCTTTCCGCCTGGGATGACATGGCATTCAGCTCTTGATATTTTCTTTATGATACAACCGCCTGGTTATGGGGGTATTGATGGGCGTAGCAGGAAACCTGGTAATCATCAATAAAGACTGGAAATGGATCTTAAGGGGAGCTGGGTTAGGTTTGATCGTGAGTGCGGCTTATTTCTTTACTTCGGGAGCATCGGATTGGGTTTCGTTTTTTGCCTGGTGAAACAAATCTTAACGAAATTTTTATTAAAGTGAATGGGTTAAGATATCTTTGGAATTTCCTGCAATTGTTGTATTTATTGAAATGGCGTAAACTTGAAAGTCTAACAGCCAAAAGTGTCCTGGGCTGCCAGAATATTGGAATCGCGGTGTTGTTGTTTTGCTCATGGAAGAGATGTTTCATCGGGCACGGGAGAAAGGGTATAAATAGATCGATATGTCCATCACTAGCGCGGACAATCCAACCTCAGTTCTTACCGCAGAGAAATTAGGAGCTGAGATCTATAAACGTTGGCAGGTTTATCATTACCCAATTTCCAGTTGAAGTTCTGTTCGGGGCAGATATCTTGCCAGATTGTAGGGAAGGTTTTATAATGCATGTCGTCCGGGGCGTGGCGCAGTCCGGCTAGCGCGTTGCAATGGGGTTGCAAAGGCCGTCGGTTCGAATCCGACCGCCCCGACCTGATAACAAAAAACCGCTGATGCTCAGCGGTTTTTGATTTTAATGAGCGCGAATTCTTCAACAATACCCGATGTATTCTTTGGCTTGTTGATGGATAGAATAATCCATTTGATTGGCTATTTGGAAATTTTCAACAAATTTAGAAGTTATCCCTAAATTCTTATAGCGTGGTTTATCAAGCTGATATCCCGAGGACTTTTGTTTGGTATAGCCGGCCCAGTCCTTGTTTTTCAGTTGGGCGATAAAACCGGGTTGGCACTCTGCTACACCTACAAGATCATAATCGCCCAGGCGGCGATTTCCCAGAGACTTGGATTGGTAATTCAAAAAACCATCCTGGTAGACAAAATCAGTGAATGAAAGATTCTTGTTATATGGGATGTTAATCCGCCAATCCGTATCACCCTTGACGCTTTTCCATTCCTCGAATAAAGAGACCAATCTCTCAAGTGGATCCTTGAGGACAATGCTGATGAAAGGTGTATCAAATATTCCCTTAAAGTGACTGGGAGTGAAATGACCGTGAACAGCAGCTGTATCATCTGGGAGATCCATGCGGGTGAATAGGGTTTTTTGTTCTGATGCATCTGGATCATTATCGTTTACATTATGATTGAAAAATGGTGAATTTTCCAGCAGACCTTTACCCATTTTTAGCAACGAGGAGGTTGGAGTTTGGGGCAGATCACTCAGACGAATAAACTTATTTAACGACACCTTATAGACCAGCACGCGCTCTGCGCCGTAAATATCCCCCAGATCATTCAAGAAGGAAGAGTTTGTATTTCCTTCAATATGAACACTAACATTTACCTTTTGATCTGTGAAGATTCCCAAAATATCTCCTCGTAATAGGGTAAAAAATTTCTACTAGTGTAGCATATCTTTACCCAAATTCTAGGGTGAAATTTAAACAGTAAGAATAGGCCTGAAACCGGCAGTGTTGCTGGCTCATAAAAAAAATAATTTCTCGTGAATTTGTTATTTACCTGAGCTGTAAATTTCAGGATTGACACAATAAGGTAGTGGATCACCTAGAATGCCGGCTTTTAAATTCTTGAGGGCGATGGCAGCCATTTCCCTGCGGGTGTTGACAGTAGCAGATCCAATGTGGGGCGTGATGAAACAATTTGGAAGCTGGTATAGCGGATGATCTGGGGGAAGGGGTTCTGGATCTGTCACATCCAGTCCGGCAGCCAGGATCTTTTTGCTTTCAAGAGCTTTATATAAAGCATCTGTATCAACAACCGGACCTCGAGCAGCATTAATCAAGATTGTATTCTTTTTCATTTTGGCGAAGGCATCCTTGCCTATCAAACCTTTTGTATCTTTGGTCAGGGGGACATGCAGGCAAATAAAGTCACTGTTTGATAATAGCTCATCGAGATCGACCTGGATAGCATTCAGTTTGTTTTCCTGTTCTGGCAGGTCTCTAAGATTAGTGAAGATAAGCTTACATCCAAAAGGTTTTAGTCTTTCTGCCACAGCTGTGCCGATCTTTCCCAAACCGATGATACCTACAGTCGCTTCTTTGAGATCCCTACCGAGCCATCCAGTTGGTTCCCAGCTTGACCACTTTCCAGCCCTGGCATCCTGATTTGCCGCAGCCAACTGCCGGCTGACTGATAATAACAGGGCAACAGTAAGGTCTGCTGTTCCATCTGTCAACACACCAGGGGTGTGGCCAACCGGAATTCCGCGGCTGGTGCATGTTTTAACATCAATATTGTCAGTACCCACAGCCATACTGCTGATTACTTGAAGGCGGGGCGCCTGGTTGATAACCGCGGCTGATATTGGGTCATCCAGAAGACAAATTATCCCGGAGGCTTTGGGGAGATATTTTTCCAGTTTGTTGTCAATACCCCGTTGATCGTTATCACCGAGGATAACTTTGAAGTCATCCAGGGAATTGCCAATCCAATCGGATGGCAGTTCGTGAGTCATTAATACCAGAGGTTTATCTTCCATAGCGGCTTCTCATTTAGAAAGTGAAAAGGAAACAAAGGTCATTTACATTGGTCCCAGTTGGACCTGGCAGCAGCAGATCATCAAGGGCCAGGAAAAAAGCATATGAATCGTGGTTGGAGAGGAAATCGGCCGGGTTCAATCCCAGCGCTGCAGCTCGAGCGAGGGTTTGACCGGTAACGATAGTGCCAGCTGCGTCAGTCACGCCGTCCTCCCCATCGGTTGCCAGGGTGACCAGAGCCAGATCTTCGTGGCCAGCCAGCTGCTCGACCGCACTGAGAGCAAGTTCCAGATTTCGGCCACCTTTACCAGGTTTTATCGAATCTGTGAGGGTTACTGTGGATTCTCCACCTGCGATCAAACAGGTTGGCGTTTGAGCGGCTGAGATAGATGGTTGGCAAAGGAGTTCAGCAAATCTTAATCCGACTTGCCTGGCTTCCCCAACCAGAGCTTCAGGAAGAATAGTACTTTGAAAACCTTCCTTTTGAGCTTGCCGCAATCCACCCCGAAGAGCATCCCCTATGCCAGCGATCACAAAGCTGGTTTGGCCTTGAAAGACCGGATCGCCTGGTTTGGGAGTGTCCAGGATGTTTCTCTCATTTCCGTCCTTAATGTGTTTCGAGATGGAAGAGGGGAGATACTGTTCCAGATGATAGTTACTGATGATATCCAGGGCGTCTGCATATGTAGATGGATCCGGAACAGTTGGCCCTGAGGCGATCATATCCATTGGATCTCCGACCACATCAGAAAGGATCAATGTGATGGTCCTGGCAGGATGTAAATACCCTGCAAGCTGGCCACCTTTGATCTGAGAGATATGTTTCCGGACGGTGTTGATCTCCTGGATGGTTAAACCATGCTCCAGGAAAATTCGATTGGCTTGCTGAATATCTGTTAAGGAAATTCCGGGAGCGGGAGCAGTAAAAAGTGCTGATCCTCCACCAGAGATCAGGACGATGATCAGGTCATCTTCTGTCTGATCTGAAAAATAGGAGAGAATTTCTGCTGTAGACTTGAGGCTGTCCTGATTGGGGATTGGATGGCCCCCGCAAAACAACTTGATTTTCCCATTGAAGCGATCTGGTATACCAGATCCAAAAGACTTGGTAAGAACAGTTCCCCCTGTCAGGTGATCAAAGATCAGATCAGCAGCGGCGACCGCCATAGGAATGCCGGCTTTACCGATTGCCAGGATGGATACATTCTTAAAATCATCCATTTTGATTTTTTGTCCAGCAGCATGGAGTATCTTCCCATCTCTGCTCAGGGTTCGATCTATTGCCACTGCAGGATCGACCGCTGCCAGAGAAGCAGCCAGGATGCGGGAGATTTTAGAACCCCAAGGTTCTTCCCGGAGAGTCCTGGTAAGTAAAGCCTTGGCTGATATGGTCATAAGAAAGAACTGGCCTGTATACACTGGGGTGAGTTGTTTTTTGGAGAGTTGACATAAGGAGATACAGGATATGTTTGCATCATTTCAGATGAGAATGGTTTGAGAAGTGGTTGATATACCTCTCCCTTATTTTCTGCAGGGTCCAACCAGGTATCATAATCTTCAGGAGCCAGTATCACCGGCATTCGTTCATGGATAGGCTTGACTATATCGTTGGGGGTAGTTGTCAGTATGCAGGCAGACTTTAGTTGATCCCCCTCGGGAGAATTCCAGATTTCCCACAGGCCTGCGAATGCAAATGGTTTTTGGTCTCTCATTGTGAAATAGTAGGGAGTTTTCCCTTTACCGGAGATGGATTTGCTCCATTCATAAAATCCGTCTGCCAAAATAAGACAGCGCCTTCTTTTGAGACTATTTTTGAAGGAAGGTTTTTCAGCGGCAGTTTCCGACCGGGCATTGATCAGATTGTATTTGCCTAATTTCTCGGCTTTGGTCCAGGATGGAATTAAGCCCCACTGGTAGAAGTCAAGGCTATTCGTACCATCGTTGGGGACGACCGGTATGGGTTGTGAGGGTGCGATGTTATAGCTGGGGGGTATATCGCCTGGGATATGAAAATTAGGAAATGCTGCTTGTAACTCTTCCGGAGATACTGTTAAGGTAAATCTTCCACACATAGACCCTCCAATGAAACGCATTCCGGTGATTGGTCATATTGTAGCTGATTACCAAAAAAAATACCCCTTGACCTGAGGGGGGCAGGCCAAGGAGTAAAGGGATTATTACATATCCGGTTTTAACTGTCAAGGCGTATTGGTTTGGCAGTTGATAATCCCCCGGTAGCAGTCCTTCAGGGTGGTCTTAACAAGTTTTCCAGTGAGAAATTTATGTAATGTTATAATGACAAAAGTTGTATTTTCCAATACCTCAGGCTGAACACTATGAAACGAGTCCTGTCCCTCGGATTAGGCATTGCGCAAACAGCCGTAACCATTGCATTAATCTGTATTGCTATTGTTTTTGTGACCTATTTTGGCCTGGAAATGGCAGCAAACTGGGATGGTCCCAATCCCGGCTATCATCTTGAGCAAACTTTTAAAGAGGCTATTTCCAACAGCTTGACTTTCCTGGGGGGATTGGTCAAAGGTGACCTCGGTACAGCCCGGATGGTATCGGGGGATAGGGAAATCAACGGGATCTTGTGGAATTCCTATAAGAACAGCTTTGGATTATTGGGTCTTGCGCTTGTTCTGGCGGCTGTATTGGGGATATTATTTGGCGGTTTGGCTGCCCTGGCTTCTCAGAGCCGCTGGGAGTATCTGATCCTGTTACTGACCCTTCTTGGTGTATCGGCCCCTTCTTTTTTCCTGGCAGTAATTTTGCAGAACCTGGGTATCAAATACACAATAACTTTTGGAAATCAGCTGATCAGCATGGGGGGGTATGCCTGGGATTTTAAACATCTGGCTATCCCGGTGTTGATCCTGGCCGCCCGTCCATTGGCCCAGATCACACGAGTAACATTCATCAATTTGAATGAGATCATGGGGGAAGAATATATCCGCACCGCATATGCGAAGGGTTTGAAATATTCGCGGACGGTCATTGTCCATGCCTTGAAGAATCTTGCTGTCTCGGTATTAACTGTAATCGGCGTTTCCCTGCGTTTTTCTATCAGCATACTGCCAGTTGTGGAATATATCTTTGCCTGGCCAGGACTTGGGCGCCAATTCTTGGAAGGGATATGGGATCGCAACATGGGATTGGTAGTGGCAATAGCTTTGTCTATCGGTTTGACAATCCAGTTCATAAATTTCCTGCTTAACAAAATGTATCCCATCCTGGATCCGCGTCTGAGGTCAGAAATATGAAAGGTCTCAAACGCCTCTTCTCCTATTTAATTAATCCTAGATCGGGTATCTGGAAATTTGCTGATTCAGACGAGAATGTTGAACCCAGGAAAGTACCCTGGAAAGGTATCTTCAATCCTCCCTTTGTTTTGGGTTTGATAATTGTGACTTTGATTGTCATTATTGTCTGGTTCGGCCCCCGTTTAGCTACATATGATCCATATATCACCAGCAGGACTACACCTTCCTATTACGATGTCGCAAATAAGGTGATGGTCAAACCGCCATTCGATCCAAGCCCGGAATACCCTCTTGGAACGGACCAATTTGGAAATGACATCCTGAGTTTGATTTTTTACGGGGCCAGAGTAACAATGATATCCTGCCTCTATATAACGGCTGGCCGCGTATTATTGGGATTAGTATTAGGAGGAATTTCCGGTTGGATGGAAGGCTCCTGGTTTGATCGATTGGTAATCAGGTTGAGCACGGTGATTTCCTCGATTCCACTCTTGTTAAGTGCAATGTTAATGATCCTGGCCTTGGATATACACAAAGGTGTCTGGGTGTTTGTGGTCTCTTTATCTGTGTTGGGGTGGACTGAGATCGCTCAACTGGTAAGGGGAGAATTCATCCGCATCAAGGAAATGTTATATATTGAAGCAGCCGAAGCCTTGGGAATGACCCGTTTCCAAATAGCCATTCGACACGCTCTGCCAAATGTGCTTTCCTATTTATTGAGTATCTCATTCCTGGAAATGGGCGCTATTCTCCTGATAATGGCTGAACTAGGTTTTCTGGGTCTTTTTGTAGGAGGAGGATCCCGTTTCCGGGCTGATGCTTTCTCGCCTGTGATCATCCAGATCAGTGAGATCCCGGAATGGGGAGCTCTGGTCGCACAGGGGACCCCAAATCTCAGAACCTATCCCTATATGGTCCTGGGACCCGCTTTAGCGTTCTTTATCTCCATCCTGGGATTAAATGCATTTGGGGAAGGTTTGAGACGGATTTTTGACCGTTGGCCTTTCAGTACAGCTTTTCTCCTTAAGAAGAGAATGCTGTTGATCGCAGCTGCTTTTATTGGGGTTTCAATAATAATCTTTCAGATGACAAATGCCTCGATATCTTATCAGCAAGTGGCTGAAGCATTTAATGAAGACAGCGTTACAGCGAGATTTGAGGAGCTGAAAATCTACAATAATATTGCCCGGGAATCTGTTTCCAACCCGGTGACTGATTACATGATTGATAAAGCCAGGGAATATGATATACAGCATGGCTGGTCTGAAACCTTAACTTCTTATTATTATTATCCGATTGAAACTACTATAGTGAAACCTGTTGCAGAACCGCAGCTCAGTGTAGGTACGAGAGGAGAATATCGATACCTGAATGAATTCTCCTTCCTTTCAGATGGATGTGCGGGTTCCGGTTATGGAAATGGGAAAGTGGTCTTCTTTACTGGTGGAATTGATGATCTAACTAAAGAACAAAGAGATGACTTCAGAGGAAAGATAGTTCTTACACTCGAGGAAAATTACAGTCCTGATTTTACCCAGGCCGCAGCACTTCAAGATGTGGAAGGAATCCTGGTTGTGACACAAAAGCAGCCTCCTCTAACATCCCAATTTGAGGTCTCTTCAGACCCGGACGGAGATATTTGTCTGGTTGATGAAATTCCGGTATATCTGATAACGAATGCTGTAGCAAGGAGGATTGCAGCCCAGTCACAGCAGGACTGGAATCTGCTATTTTTCCAGGCGACTGAAGAAAGTATGAACCTGGATCTGGACGTTCAGACTGTACTAGACCTTCGGCTTTCGGAACCGGAAACTGTATCTGTTCCTAATATGATAGGTTTCATTGGGGGCTATGATATCGATCATGCGGATGAGATCCTGGTGATATATACCTCATTTGATGGACTTGGTTTATCTGAATATGGCCAGGAGCTTGTTCCTGAGGATGACCTGGCCAAAATAGCTATACTCCTGGAAATCATGCATACCTGGAATGACAACATAGTTGACCCGCGGAGGTCTGTCCAGTTTGTGATCTGGGGTGGGGAGGGGGTCGAAGAGCCGTATTACGATATGATCTACGGTCTGTTCGAAAAGAATAAATTGTCAGCCAAGGTTCCTACAAATTCTAATCCATATATAAATACCAATCCGGTTAAACCTGCACTTTGGGTTGAAATCGGTGATTTGAGCAATTATTCCGCGACAATGGCGTATTCTGATCAATCAACGTTGTTCATGAGCAAGATATTCAGCGATGCAGCTCAAGCTGCAAATCTCAATTTTGAATCAGCTATTTCCTATAACTCAGCGGTCAATCCAGGGCTACCAAATATCGTTATTTGGGAAGAGATCATGAGCACAACTACGGCAATTCCTGATCCTGAGAATTATGTTCAGAAGGGGGTTGTTATCAATCGGGCTTTGATCCAACTTGTGAGGGATATGCGGGATTAAAACGAGTAGGTTGATTCTTGCTCAGACCTAAGAGCTAAAGTATTTCTCTGGAGTGATTTCATATCGGCACAGTTCATTCATAGATCCTTCGTAAGCCAGGGCGGCAATATACCCAGGTGCTATTTCGATTGGGTTGAGTGTCCAGTCGGACTGATCTTTTTGCGAACCATTTAGACTTATTCGATATGACCTGAGATCCGCTGACCCAGGTATGATACTCACTTGTTTGAAGGTTTCCTTGATTCCATCGCCAACCCCTTTGAAATAGGCTTCTTTGGCTGTCCAGATCGCAAAAAAATGCTCCTTGTACTCCCTGCTGGATGGAAGATCCTGAAGATATTGTATTTCTGCCGGACTGAAGTGATTTAGAATGATCCGATCCATACTGGAGATATCATAAACCTCCTGAATATCGAGGCCGATTTTTTGTTTTGCCCTGATTCCACAAAGTAACATATCCCTGGAATGTGAAATGTTGAATTCGATCTCGCTGTCAGGTAAGAATGGTTTGCCCGAAGAAGAGTAATTAATTATTAGGTGTTGGGGATCTTGGGCTGCATACATGGATAGAATGATTCTCAAGATACCCCGACTGCATAAGAATTCATCTTTCTTACTAGTGATCTTCCGCCTATCGATGCGTTCCAATTCTTCAGGAGAGAGAAGATATCTCAATTTTTCAGCATGGGGTATCCATGTTTTCAGAGTAGCCGTCCAAAGGTGGATCGTTCCTTCATTAATTGGTTTTGGAGAATTATTTGGAGCCACTATATCTTCCCCAGCCTGTGGGTACGTGCAATCCCTGAATGGCAAGCTGATTGAGCCTGTATTGATAAGCAGCCCCCAGCATTAATTGATCTGCTACATCGACAACCTTACGATTTTCAGATTCCTCCAGGTCTGTACCTCTTGCCCAATCATTAAATGCGCCCATGGACGGACCACACCAGATCTGATAATCCAGCACTCTTTCTTGAATCCCTTGTATTCCCCAATGAGTTGCCAGGCCCAGGTACCAGCGGAAGATCAGAGCCATTTTTCGTTTCGGATTATTTTCAACCTTTATTAATAGATCGGGATCCCTTTCCGAGAAAAACTTGACACATTCTCCCCAGATTGAATCCAGATCGTTCCGGAAGATTTTCTGTTCAATATCCTTGCGTTCTGTCTGTGGTATCTCATTGATGCTGTCATACTTGAGGTACGTTTCATACAGTTTCTGTGATCTCATTGGGAACATGGTGCCCCGTTTTAAAACCTGGACTTTGACTCCCATTTCGAACATATCTGCTGAAGGCGCCATCATCACATCTGGGGCTGCTGCCATAGCAAGAGCATGTTTTACCTGTTGAGACGTGCTGGCTTCCGTACAGCCTTGATTTACGGATCCTGTCACTACATATGCGGCACCCATTGAGAAGGCAGCTAATACAGAGGCAGGAGTGCTTATGCCTCCTCCTGCTCCTATTCTGACTTGTATTGGATAGTTATTCTTTTCCTGGACCTCATTGCGTAAGGTAGTTATGGAAGGTAGCAATCCGACCAGAGGCCGATTATCAGTATGCCCTCCAGAATCTGCTTCGACTGTGATGTCATCAGCCATGGGGATATTTTGTGCCAATTGAGCTTGCCTGGAAGTGATCTTGCCCTCCTGGACCAATTTGGTGAGCATTTTTTCTGGCGGAGGATTTAGAAAATGAACAGCGACCTCTGGGCGTGATAATTTGGCAATGACCTTGTTTTTTATTTGTACTTTCCCGGAACTATCAGTGTCTAAGCCGGCAGCCCGGTATTGTACAACAGTGGGAGTCAAACGCAGGAATGCTGATGCTTCAATGGTCTCGACATTATGCTCAAGGAACAGGTCCACGGCTTTTTGTTCCATGATAGGTTCATTTGGGCTGTGAATTAAATTAAAAGCGTAAGGACCAGCAGGGAGCTCCGCTTTGATGGAAATGATCGCTTTGAGGAGCTTTTCAGGCGCTGTGCCACCTGATCCATAGGACGCCATGTATCCCGCTTTGCCCATGGCCGTGACGAGTTCAACTCCTGATATTGCGTTGGCCATTGAACCGGCCATATAAGCAGATTTTAATCCGTGTTCAGTTATAAACGCCGAATCGCCAAAATTAGATGGTGATATGGCAGGTGAGAACCCTATGACCGGATGGCTGTCTTCAATCTCCTGTCCAATGTGGAATGACCCTGCGTTGGTGACAGAAATTTTCCCCTGATGGTCAATCAGGAAGCAGTCTTTTGACAGGTCTCTAAGTGTTTCTAATATTCCTACTGGTTCGACCTTCAGATCTTGTTCTGATCCCTGCCAGGACCCAATGATATCTTTCGATCTTGCATATGAGAGAGCAGGCATATGTGTATGATCTCCTATTCTGATCAGTAAGTTTCCAATGAGATATTCTCTACCATGTATATTGGTTTTGAATTTTTCCAGAGTATTCCATCTGCACAGATCTCCGCACCTTGTGTTGTTTGGTTAATATATTTGACATGCAGTTCTATATCAAAATCACTGATGTTGGGGGTGATTTGACCGCGATATTTCCAGCTTGTTTTCTTACCTGTTTTTATTCTCCATTTGTAGTGTTCTGACAAATTCCAGGTAGGAGCGCTGGCCACCAATGCTTGAGCCATATTTTCCACACCCAGGGAGCCCGGCATGACTGGATCCTGGAAAAAATGTGCCTTGTAAAACCAGTCATCCTCATGCAAGTTCCTGCGTGAGAATAAGTAGCCGGATGAGAAATTTCCTCCGTTGGGGGATATCCAGATCTCGCTAATTTCAGGAAGGCCGGCTCCCTGGTGAGTTATTTTATTGGTTGGGGACGACTGGAACTTGTGCCAATTTCCTGAGCCAGGATGGTCCTCACGCCATTGTTTATTGCTTTGTCCAGCTTCCAACCCTGTCTGATTTTCCAGCATGGGAAGGGGGAAATAGCCAAATGATGATGTTCCCTTATAAAAAAGCTGACCGCCCCAGGATAGCTCAAAAGCGTAGGTCTGGATGATAACGTCTTCAAGAGAACTGGATGATAATAACTTGACTTGATTGGTGATGGTTTCTGTGGGATGAGCAGGCCAGGATAATAAGGTGCCTTCTCCATCCAGATTTCGAAAATACAAATCCTGAGATTCTCTTCCCTTGATGCTGCCCATATAGGCAGATAAAAATCCGCATGGTTGTAAAGCCATTTCCATGATGGATACATGTGGCAGCGACTCTAAAGATCCATTTTTAAACCAGGCAAGGTCTGGCAGGTCGTATTCACTGATCAAAGACGATCCTTCCTGTACCTGTTCAGACTGACCTTCTATTTGTATAACCCTATCAATGAACTGTAGTTCTCCGTTTGGTAATCTGGGTATTCTTCGATCTCCAAAACCGCTGAAAGTGGTTCCAAAGCAGACTCTGTGATCTCCCCTTGTAAAGGCCTGGATCTGCTGTTTTGAGAATAAAGGTGTTTTTCTCTTATTGCGATTAGCTTCGTCTGGGGTGTTGCCAGTCTGGATTTGCATTAACCGGGCCAGGTTCCGGGTCAGGGTTTGCTGGTTCTTTAAATAATCCTGATGGCTTTGTGCTAGGTCCATTGAGATCTGGTCCATATTCTCAAAATATGACCTGATCAGATGATCAGGTATGATGTCCGGGGACTGGTTATCAATTTTACGATCCGGTTCTCCAAGTATCTCAGATGATGTATTTTGCAGTGGGAGGGCTTGGCTTTTGGCATCTACTGCCGCTGGATAGAGAACTGAAAGGTCTAAATCCACCCGGTGGCTGAGGAGCAAAGCGATTACCTTAAGAACACCATGAAGATCTTCTTGATATCTTTTATTGATGGAAATGGCTGCGTGTGGTTTGTCCTTCAGTATTTTTTCGATCCATCTGGAACAGGTTTTCTGGGGACCAACCTCCAGGAAGATCCTTGCTCCATCTTGGTATACCTGGTTGACCAGGCGTGGAAAATCTACTGGATTACAAGTCATCTTCGCCATATCTTCAGCAAGAACATTCTCTTCTTGAACCAATTTTTGATATGATGATGCTGAATAGAAATTGATACCAGAGTTGGGAACTGTTGAGATGCGGTAGAGTTCAACAAAAGATGGGTAGGTGGACTGCATGGTAGGGTTGTGGATGACTGCATTAAATGGCATGGGCAAAGCGCGACAATCCAATTCTTCGATTACGCGTTGACAGGCTTCTCGCTCTCCAACGATAACGACCTCAGAGGTTGTATTAATAATCGATAGATAGGCCATCTCTTCGTTTGCGCAAGCTTTCTTTACCAGCTCACGATCTGCCTTGAGGATATAGGATCTCCAGAAATCATATGCCAGATCTTTATCGTTCCAATAACTGCGAACGGCTTTCATTTCCCCAAAGAGATCATTTTTGAACAAGCTTGATCTTTTCCAAATATCGGAACTATTTTTTACGTTCTGCCAGATCCCGTTGGCCCAAAGCATACTTGCTTCACCCAGGCTGTAGCCCAAAGCTGCAGTAGGTTTGATGCCAAAGAGTTGGTCCAGGACCGTAGTGTGTAAAACCGAAAGGCTGATCCCGGATTCTATTAATTGGTTTGGATGTTGATAAAATTCGGCCATAATCCGTTCTGGATCATTATCTGATCCAGATTTGGAAGATCGCAAATAAAGGAAATCATCTGCCAGGGAATGGCTCAGATTAGGAAAGACCTGTTTGGCAGCATCCTGCAAGCCAGGGAACGAGAAGAACAAACCGCGCCCCATACCTGGATAAGAATTGAAAGCTCCCGGATATACAAAAGCAATTCCTGCTGATCCCAAGGGATTCGCAGTGAAATAGCTGCCGTTAGGGCTGGTCCAGCTCTGTCCTGAGTTAAACGATTTGGAGAGGCCGGTTTTTGCATGGGCTAATTCTTTATTAAGTTGATCTCGATCAGCAGCCAGCAGAGAAAGAACAAAATCATTATCATTGGAATAGTATTTCGTATAGGCAATATATGATATAGATTTCAGAGATTCCTGACCCGCAGAGAGTGTTTCTAGCAAAGCTAGTTTATCGAGTAATTCGACTGCATCGCTGCCTGATACTGGAATTAAATATGGATCAGAATCGGACACAAT
>CAZOUN010000024.1:16955-28886 GCA_964582965.1 uncultured Anaerolineales bacterium
TTGCTTCGCTGCTGCATCCCAGGGCGACAGGATATTTATCTGTTCTATCTTGGAAAAGAACCTTAAGCTGGGATGTTGTATCTTCTTGCGCAAATGAGTTAGGATCATTTAATACTACATAATCAGCTAGTGAAGGTTCAAGGCCAGGATAATCAGCAAACTTCAATCTCGAATAAGCTGGCCCCGCATATTCGGAAGAAGAAAAAACCAATGCAGCAGAACCAGTTGAAGTTATCTCGCAAATGACTACCTGGTGGCGAATGTCTGATTGGATCAGATCAGCAGCCTGCTTGATTGTGGAAAACAAGTTTGTTGATGCCGGTTTTACCTGATCCACAGTATTGAAGTCTTTCTTCAATAAGAACAGGTAATGGCCAAGTTCAACCTGGTTTGGATCGAAAATTATGGATAGTTTTGATCCAGGTTCTGGCTGGAATTTTGTGACAGCCTGATAGATCACTTCTCCCGTATGTTCTACCATAGCCGGAGAAGATATTCTTTTCTCAGCGAGGCTTTCTTCGAAGTGAGATAGTGAAGGCCACCACTGATAGGAGAGCGCCATTCCTGATACGATCAGATTCATACCGGCTCGTTCTCCAACTGACTCTCTTTGAATAAGTCAAATAATTTCTCGTTAAGAGTTATTTCAGCATCAACTACTTGAGAGAATATAAGGCCATCTTGATCATGGCTGGTCACATCTGCCACAAGTTTATGTGGTGTGGAAGATTTCACAGTCATCGTGGCGTACGTGGTGATATTAAATGGAATGGGATGATATTGTGTTCCGCCAGCAATCTGGAGTGGTAAACCTATCGAACCTATTTGTGAATTGGCCCAGATCAACAAACTTTGCAAATGAATATCGGCCAGATAGGGATTAAATGTATTTACCGGGAATTGCCCCATTTCTTCGATTGGCATGTGAGGAAGCAGGCATTCAGTAGTTAATCCAGCTGCTGATATGTTCAGTACTTGGCGAATGCCCTGGAATCTGGGTCCATGGAATAAGACTTTGGATTCATACAGTGTTGCCCCGTCAATCGGATTTTCCTTTTTAAGATTAAATGCAGCTATCTTAGGTCTTTCAGGAAGGGTTTTGCGCAGTTCGATTTGGGCTTGGTAATGGAATCTGATCTTACCATCGGGCAGTTCGCTGCTGATCTTCCCGCCAATGATCAATGCATCAGGAGATTTTTCCAGTTCCTGAAGTTCCATAGAATACTCTTCTGGTGATTGGTCATCAAATACGATTCCCTTAAAAACACGATAATCACTCACGGAATAAAATTGATAATCAGGGTTAAGGGATTCGCAAGTATTGATGAACCAGGCGACAGCACAAACCGTTGGCAAGACGGCACTTCCACCGATAACGTGATCAGCCAAAAAAGGGTTTGCCTCCAGTGATAATCTGCGATAGATCCGATATTTCTGAAGTTCTGGGGTGAGCTTTCGGACAGGAAACGGTAAAGGGTTTCCAATCACGTGCTGGGGCATTACTTGGGGTTTATCCATCAAACCCAGTAAAGCTTGAGTGCCCTCGTCAATAGAAATCAGAGGAACATTTCTTCGGCTCAAGATCTTTTTTAATTGCGGTGTAACCATCCCACCATCCCACGGTCCCCAGCCAATTGAAAGAACCTGGCAGCTCGGATGAGATAGTTTTAAATGGTGGGCGAGTTTATTAAGTATTTCGTTGCTGATGCTGTAATCTGCCTGTCCTGCATTTCCATAATAACCCGCAACGGATGAAAAGAGGATCAGGGAATCCAGCTGCTGCGGGGGAACGATCTCCAGTAAATTCCTAAGTCCATTAACCTTAACTCCATAAACGAGGTCAAAATCATCCTCTCTCTTGTCTTGGATGAATTTATCAGCCAATGCGCCAGCGCCATGAAGTAGGCCGGTTATTCCCCGGATCACACTTGAGAGCTTCACGCTGAGATCATCTAGATCGGTTATATCTACCTGGATGTAATCAGCTTTACCGCCGGCATTATCAATTGTCTCCAGGGTTTGTTGAATCTCCCTGCTGGATAGGATGGATTTCACTTCCCTACCTATTTCCTTGGGAGTGGGTTTTTGGCCTGCAGAAAGGTAATGATCGAGGGCAGCCTGTTTTAGCGCAGGTTCATCTTCCAAACCCTTCGCCCAGATAGGTTCGGTTTTGATCAGATCTGATCTACCCAATAAGGTAAACCTGGATTGATATGCCTTTGCTAAAGCGATCGTATTCGCGGCAGTGATACCTTTTCCGCCGCCGCTAACTAAAAAATGAGAATTTTCAGTTGGGGGTGAGTAATCATATTTGCTCATAAAAATTATTCTTCCCGATTAAGGGTGACCCGGGCAGGCGGATTGAGACCGACTTCGAGTAGACCCAGATCCGGATCATGGATTTCCTGGAGAATTAATCTGCCGGCGACTTCAGGGTCAATTTCGCGATTGAGGTCAACCGCCCTGCAGAATACATCAGGCCATTCCCAATTCAAGGATTTAACCAGGCCTGTGAGCCCGCTGCCTTCCTGGAAAGAGTCTGTATTATTTAGACCCAGGACACCATCAGTTCTGGTCACAATCATGAAGATGTTCCTGTTGTCGGGATCAACTATTTCGAGATCGTTTTTTATAGACCCCGCAATCAGGAATACCTGTTTTACTAACTCACTTTCCTGATCAGAAAATAAATCTTTTCCCCTGGAAAGAGGGTGTAAATGGATAAAACCTGCAGCTTTTCCATGCTTAGATCTAAAGGTCGCAAGGGTAGAATCGATGGACTGTTTTCCAATTGATTCCTGGTTTAGGCGATGAACCTCTTTGGGAAACTCCTGTTTTTCAACCGATACCAAATTGCTGGGAAAATCCCAGACTGCAACTTTCCAACCGTCTGTAATTAGTTCTTTAACAATCTGCTCTGTATAGGTAGTGCCGTCATTCGTGACTAGTACGGAATGATCTGTTGGAATTGAAAAATCCAATCTATCAGGAGTAGGTAGAGAGACCAAGTCTACTGGTGTATTTTGAAGTTCTATTCCCTTAACTTTTTTTTTCTCTTCCTGCTCGGCTGGTTTTCTTTCTTCAGCATGCGGTTGCGATGCACTCATGAGATCAGCAATCTGCCCAAGGGTTCTGAGTTTAGCTAACGATTCCGTTTCTACTGCCGGTAATCCGGGCACTCGTTCTTCCATCACTCCCAGAATCTCAACCCGTTTGATGGAATCGATTCCCAGATCTGCTTCCATATCCATATCCGCCTCAAGCATCTCAGCGGGATAACCGGTCTTTTCGGCTACGATTTCCAGCAGAATGGCAGTTAAATCGCTGGCGGATGGGGATGGGCCGTTATTTTCGGTCATAGTGGTACTGGTATTGATATCCTCGTTGGTTTGAGATTTTGGGCTCATTGGTTGAGGATCAATGATTACGTCAGCTGGCTCAATTGACAAAGATGGCGCGCTGCTTTCGCTTTCCATATAGTCAACGATTTCTTGCAGTGTTCGAGTTTGTCCCAACACTTCAGTATCTGCTGGGGGTAAGGATGGATACTGATCTTCGAGAGTGCCCAGGATCTCAACCCGCTTGATGGAATCGATACCGAGATCTGCTTCCATGTCCATATTCAGCTCGAGCATCTCCGGTGGATAGCCGGTCTTTTCAGCAACGATTTTTATCAGGGCTTTTGAAAGTTCTTCGTTAGTGATGCCCGCAGCACTTGGTGGATCCTGTAAATTTACCTCGCGAACTGGTTCTGTTTGTGGATTCTCTACTTGTTTTTTTTGATTGGGTGCAATCTTTTCATCCAGAACAATTGGAGGCACATGGACTACCCATTCTGCCGGAGGGGCGGACGGTTGTTCAGGAACTGAATTAGTTTTTAAAACTGGCCTCTCATTATTTTCTATAAATGAAAGATACCGTTCAGAGAACTCAGCTTGCTGAACGAGGAATTCCTGATGGACGGATAGACCTCGTTCGCGGATAACATGAAAATTATCCAGTGTGCGCTGGAATGTCTCGATGATCTTGGCCTGGGGAGTGCTGTTGCTGGAATCAAGGACTTTGCCTTGCTGCGTGAGTACTGCAGTGATCAGCTGAATATTCTCGGCCTGCTGGGCCAGATATTGCTGGTGGATTTCCATCGTCCTGGCTTGATGTGTATAAGTATGATCCAGAGCGTTATCAAGTCCGCTAAGCCCGGTTGTAGCGGTAGAAGGTTCAATCGCCGTTGTTGTGGTGCGGGGCTGGACATACTCTTTTATGTTCACGTTGTCTGGCACAGAATTTGACCTTCCGGTCTCGGATACTTTTATTTGATCCTCGTCCTGGCAATCAATTCGGTGCTGATTTTCCAGGGCATCCTGAAAAGCTTGCTGACGGTCTTTATTGATAAAATTGCTGCCGTTTAGTGGTATTTGAAAGTTAGCCATAATTTATTCCTCTAATGATCCTTGTCCTGGTTTGAATTCTGTACCGGTTTCACTTGGTATGGATCAATATCCTTGATCGGTAAACCTAAGACCTTTAATACAACTGAAGCTTCGCGAAGCTGCCGGTCGCTTGATTTATCCCTGCTGGGATTGACGGAAACGACGGAATGGTCCTTCCCTTCGAGAATATCTTTTACTAAATTCCCGAGGATCTGTCTGGGTCCGATTTCGACAAAGACGCGTCCCCCGTTTTCGTATATCTTCTCAATCTGGGTTTTGAAAATAACTGGATGGAGGATATGGTCAGATAATATATCTTGCCCTTTTTTCGTATCAGATGGATATGCCTTTCCTGTCGTGTTGGAATAGACCGGGATCCTTGACTTTGTGAAAATTTCCTGTTTTACAGCTTTGGCAAATGGTTTGGAGGCATGTTCTACAAGTGGTGTGTGAAAAGCCGCCGAAACAGGAAGTTGAGTGACCTTAAAACCGGCTTTGCTTAAAACATCATCGGCTTGTTGGATTTTTTCCCGGGGTCCTGCCAGAACAAATTGAGACGGTGAATTTTCGTTGGCGATAATAACATCATCCAATTCTTCAAGGATCTTCTCGATTTCAGGTAGTGAACCTTTGACAGCAGCCATCGTCCCGCTGTCAAAATTATCATATTCTGGCGGACTCATGGCTGAACCGCGTGCTTTCACTAATCGTAGGAATTCCTTGTCGCCCAGGGATCCGCCTGCCCAGAGTGCAGTGAGTTCTCCAAAACTGTGACCAGCAGCCATATCTGGCTTGAATCCAGCCTGTTTCAGGATTTTGTATATACCGTAGCTGACAACACCAATACCTGCCTGGGCGTAATCAGTCTCTCGCAAGGCGAGCTGCTGTTCTGTTCTTGTTTGGTCAGAAAATGCTGGCGGAGGAAACACTACCCTGGAGAGAGGGGTTTGTCCCTGTTCTTGGAAAAGAGTATCCATTAATTCAAATGCTTCCATGACAGGGGGGAAGTTCATTGCCAAATCACTGGCCATATTCAAGTATTGAGAACCCTGACCGGGAAATAAAGCAACCACTTTGTCATCAGAAGATATTCCCTCGGATCGGTATGTAATGCCCCGGGGATGATTCCAAGCATATGCCTCGGGCTGATTTTCAAGCAGTTTTAGCGAATCCTTGATGAACTTTCGGGCTTCTTCCAGGGAATCGGATACAAAACCCAAACGAGGATGATCCTGCTGGGGGATACTGGATTTGGAATCATTGATCAATTCCTGATAGGTTTCCAGCGCTGTATCAGTACCAAATTCGTTATCAATTTCCCTCAGGATCTTTATCAAGGATTCTGGTGTTTCTGAGCTGATCAGGATCGGTTGGGAAACAGACCGTAACCGTTGGTAGGTTTGGGCAGCTGAATCGTATTCTTCCAGGACAATATGAAAGTTTGTACCCCCAAAACCAAATGCACTGACAGCTGCTTTCCGGGTATCATCGAGGGACCTTTTGAACCAGGGTCGGGTTTCAGTATTGATATAAAAATGGGACTTTTCAATTTCGAGTGCCTCGGATGGCTGAGTGACATTTAGAGTAGGAGGTAAAATCTTATGGTGAAGTGCCAGAGCAGTTTTTATCATTCCCGCAGCTCCCGCTGCAGCCTTGGTATGCCCGATCTGGGATTTTACAGATCCAAGAGCAATACTTTGTTTGTTCCCATTGGGCGTACCAAAAACAGATTTGAGCCCATTAAACTCGGCCGGATCTCCGGCTTTAGTACCGGTCCCATGGGCTTCCAAGAGGCTAATAGCATCCGGAGAGAAACCTGCATCCTGGTAGGCACGATTTATTGCTAATGCTTGGCCCGCAGGACGAGGTGCATAAATGCTTTTATATTTTCCGTCGCTGGAGCTGCCAATACCACGGATGATCGCGTAGATCCGGTCATTATCTCTCTCAGCATCTTCCAACCTTTTCAGGACCAGCATGCCCAACCCTTCGCCTATTATCATCCCATCCGATTCCTGATCGAAAGGCCGAATCTTCTGAGAAGGAGAAAAAGCTGGAGTTTTACTGAAACATAAATAAGTAAAAGGAGAGTTATCAGCATCAACGCCGCCAGTTATCATCATATTTGCCCGGCCTTCAATCAGCTCGCTAACAGAAGATTTCACGGCTGCCAGGCTGCTGGCACAGGCAGCGTCAATGACACTATTCATTCCACCCAAATCGAGGCGGTTGGCAATCCGTCCCGCGATCACATTTCCAAGCAGTCCTGGAAATGAATTCTCGTTCCAGGGGGCATAAGCCATTTTCATCTTTTCGATGATGATCTCGGTATCTTGGGGAGAGATACCGCTGCTTTCTAAAACTCTCTGCCAGATCGGATACTGTAGCCTGGATGTGAGATCGGTGATCAGTTTTTGTCCCCCTGCGACACCCAGAACAACACCGGTATTTTCCCGGTCGAAATCAGCTTCAGTACCGTAGCCAGCGTCTATCATCGCATCCCGGGCGACGACCAATCCTAACAGTTGGCTGGAGTCTGTTACTTCAAGAAGATTTGGCGGAAGGCCGAATTCGAGGGGATTAAAATCAATATCAGGGATAAATCCACCAACTTTGCAGTAAGTTTTATCTTCCGCTTTTGGATCAGGATCGTAATAATCTGCCGGATCCCAACGAGATGGCGGGACATCTGTGATCCCGTCGATTTTATTGAGGATGTTATCCCAATATTCAGTAAGGGTAGACGCTTTGGCAAAAATAGCTGCTTGACCAATAATGGCAATCGGAGTTTTTTGTAGTAAATTCAAATTCATTAAATTAAGCTCCTGGGAAGCTGAATTGAACAACAATAGTTGTTAATCCTGGTTTCCTGTGGGTTTGTTTTGAGATAACAGAACACTGCTCCCGCCTACCAGGACAATGCCTAAGAAGATTTTTAGCAGATCGCCTATCAGGAATGGATAAAGGCCTAATTGGAGCACCTGGGATTCTCCTACAAAACGGACAAGCCAAAATAGCCCGAAAACATAAATTATTATGTTTCCAAGAATTAAAGTGCTGGCTGCCTGAAAAATCGACCTCTTAAATCTGAGTTCGGATAACATGCCAACAATATACACAGCAGCAAGAAAACCAAACAGGTAACCTCCCGTAGGACCGAGTAAAGTGGTTAGGCCTGATTTTCCTCCAGCAAAGAGTGGCAAACCGGCAGCACCCTGGGCCAGATAAGCAGCAATGGCTGCTGTGCCACGCGTTCTGCCTAATATTATTCCGGCAAGCAGAACAACCAGGGTCTGACCAGTGATCGGAACTGGGCTGAAAGGCAGGGAAATTGAGATCTGGGCGCTGAGGGCGATCCCCCAGGACGCTCCTAGGATTATGGCAGCGTTAACAACGCGGATCGGTAATGTTCTTTCTGGCATTAAAATATCTGAATAATTCATAACTACCTCACTCAAAGATAATATTTATGAAGTACTTCCTCACCCGCTGGGAGTGAGGGATATAAGCAGGATCCCTTTTTCAACCTGGCTCCCAGGTGAAGTTGAGATGAACTTTACAACACCGGATGAAGGAGCCCGCAATTTCATTTGCATTTTCATGGCTTCCTGAATTAGCAAGGTTTGCCCCTTCTTTACCCGATCGCCAATTTTAACTAAAACATCAATAATTAAACCAGGCATCGGGGAAAGGACACTGCCAGTATCTCTTCTCTTCTTTCTTCTAGATGAATTAAAACCGGTTAGAACCTCAGCGCTCAAATGGTTCCCCTCGATCTGAATATCATAGATGCCTTTTTGATTGGCTTCGAGGATTGCTTCTGTATTCTTATTTGGTTGTCTGAGGATATGCAAACCTTTTTCATTGATAGAATCCATATCACATGAAATTCGATCACCGTTAACTATCAGCTGATCATCCTCAATGCTGACATCGTAGGTGCGGTTCGCTATAGTTACTCTATAATCGGCCATAAAATCCTTCCTGAAAACTTCTTAAACCCTGGAGATTTGTTCTCTCCAGGCTGTCTGTTGCCAAAGGTTCCCGGTCTGACAATTGGCCGGGTTTGGCTGGTTCTTTATTTGATGGATGTGGAGGGCAGCTGCAACTGCGGCGTCCCTGGTGACTGATTCGGCTGGACCATTGTCATCAGGTGTAAAATCATCCAGGAATGATGTGGTAATTTCCCCTGATTGATACGGATGTGATTCCAGTATTTGGTTTAAGAAAACCAGATCCGTTTTTAATCCTCCGATTTGATATTCTCGTAATCCACGCTGTAAACGATTTATTGCCGATTTTCGATCGTTCCCCCAGGCTATTAATTTGGATATCATCGAATCATATTCAGCCGTGACCACCATACCCTGGTAAAGAGCACTATCAACCCTGATACCTGGCCCTCCCGGTTCCTTGAGATAGGAAATTTCACCGGATGTGGGCAGGAAACCTTCGTCCGGGTCTTCGGCCAGGATGCGAGCTTCAATTGCCGCTCCTTTTATTCGAACATGAGATTGTTCCAGCTCGAGATTTCCTGTGATTGCCAGCAGGATCTGCTCCCTGATCAGGTCATACCCAGTAACCATTTCTGTAACTGGATGCTCTACCTGGATTCTGGGATTAACTTCGATAAAGAAAAATTGGCTATTTTCATCCATTAGGAACTCAACTGTGCCGAGACTTCGGTATAAAAGAGATCGTCCCAGATCCCGGGCTGATTCTGTAATGCATTTCCGTTCTGATGCCGATAGGTTTGGGGCAGGGGCCTCTTCAATTAGTTTTTGATGCCGTCTTTGTATTGAACATTCCCGTTCACCGAAACTGATTACTTTGCCTCTGCCATCGCCGAGGATTTGGACTTCGATATGGCGGGCTTTTTGGACCAGGGGTTCCAAATATATTGTGCCGTCACCAAAAGCTGCCTTGGCTTCATCTCGCGCTAGGCCTACAACTTCATTCAATTCGTTTTCTGATCGGGCTAATCGAATACCTTTTCCTCCACCACCTGCGGCTGCTTTTACGAGAACCGGGAAAGATAAGGAATCGTTCATATAATCAGATTGATTTTCTTTTAAGGGCTGATCCGGTCCTGGCAGGACCAATAAACCCGCATCTCTGGCAGCTTTGCGGGCTGATAATTTATCCCCAAAGATGGCCATGGTTTCGGGCCTGGGTCCGACAAATATCAAGCCTGAATCCTCTACAGCTTGACCAAAGTTGGGATTCTCTGATAGGAAACCATAACCGGGGTGGATTGAATCAGCTTTAATCTCACGGGCTGCTTCCAGGATATGCTCAATATTGAGGTAGCTGTCTGAAGCTTTTGCAGCGCCAATACAAACTGCTTCGTCAGCATACCTGGTGTGAAGAGCATTTTGATCGGCTTCAGAATAAACAGCCACGGTCGATATGCTGAGCTCCCGGCAGGTTCGCATGATCCTGATTGCAATTTCACCCCTGTTGGCGATAAGAATTTTCATAATTACTCAGTTGTTATAAAGGAATGTTCCCGTGTTTCCTGTTTGGTGTTGCCGCTCGTTTATCCCTAAAAGTATGCAGCGACTGTATGATCCTAGTTCTGGTTTCGGAGGGGAAGATGATGTCATCCAGGTGACCTTCTCCAGCTGCCAGGAAAGGTGATGCCAATTTTTCTCTATAAGCATCTGATAATTCGGCCCGGAGAGAATCTGGATCTTCAGCATCAGCCAATTCCTTATGATGCAGGATCTTCACTGCTGCTTGAGGACCCATCACCGCAATCTCGGCATTTGGCCAGGCAAAGTTCTGATCACCATTGAGATGTTTTGAGCCCATTACTATATATGCACCACCGTAGGCTTTTCTCAGGACAAGGGTTATTTTTGGTACTGTAGCTTCAGCATACGCAAAGATCATTTTGGCTCCGTGACGAATAATGCCATTATGTTCCTGCTCAATTCCAGGAAGGAATCCGGGTGTGTCAACCAGAGTTACTAGCGGGATATGAAAAGAATCACAAAATCGAATGAATCTTGCCCCTTTATCTGAGCCATTTATATCAAGTACTCCCGCCAGGTGATCAGGTTGGTTGGCAACAAATCCAACCACCTGGCCATCCATTCTCGCAAAACCTACCACGATATTTTTGGCATAGTCTTCCTGGATCTGAATAAATTCTGCTCCGTCCGCCAGGATGGCAATAACTTCTTGAATATCATAGGGCTCATCAGCTTGACTGGGGACTATTTGGGCTAACTCCGGGGTTTCCCTTGATGGATCATCTAATGATTGGGACGCCGGTGGCGGTGTCAGGTTGTTAGCTGGCAAATAGCTTAGTAAAGAACGAACCTGGTGAAAAACCTCACTCTCGTCGTCTGCTTTAAAATGCACCACGCCACTTGCGTTATGGTGAATATCTGCTCCCCCCAGGGAATTCAGATCTATATCTTCCTGGGTTACTTCCTTAATGACTTCCGGTCCGGTGATAAACATTTGGGATGTGCCATCGACCATAAATATGAAATCTGTGATTGCAGGAGAATATACAGCTCCACCTGCACACGGACCAAGGATAATAGAAATCTGAGGAATCACACCGGAAGCCCTTACATTACGGAAGAAAATATCGCCATAGGCAGCCAGTGAATTGACTCCTTCCTGGATACGTGCGCCCCCAGAGTCATTTAATCCGATCAATGGGGCTCCATTCTGGTATGCGAGGTCCATGATATTGGCAATTTTTTTACCGTGAACTCTGCCAACTGATCCTCCAAATACTGTAAAATCCTGGGCAAAGATATAGACGGGCCTGCCATCGATCATCCCTTTCCCGGTGATAACGCCATCACCAAAACTGATTGGATTTCCATTTGAACTCTGGTCTAGAGTTTGGGCAGCAAAGATCCCGATTTCCTGGAATGAACCAGAATCGAGCAGTGAAGAAATTCTTTCGCGAGCGGTTTGTTTTCCCTTGAGGTGTTGTTTTTTGATACGAACATCACCACCACCAAGCAAAGCTTCTTTTCTTAAACGGGTAAGGGAACCATTAAAATCTGCCATAAACACTACTATCCTTGTTTTTTCTCTTCAGACACATGCAACCTACAACACAAGGTTTCTGTTAGTGTTACGTCAAATATAATTTACGTTTTATTGAAAAAAATTACAGCTAGAGGGGAATTCCCTTTAGAAAAAACCGAATTAAACGATCCGAATCGTCTTAAAATGTTAAGATTCCAACAAACAAGATGAGAATCATTCTATTAATACCTAATAAGAATTCGGAATGTAAATAATTATTTAGGGGGCGGTGATCTATAATACACGGAAAAATCTATTTAAAGGTAAACATGAATAACAAACGACTATTTAATATTTTCATTATTGTATTTATTGATTTGCTTGGTTTCGGGCTTATTCTTCCCCTTCTGCCATTTTATGCAGATGAATTTGGTGCTACACCTTTTGTGGTGGGTTTACTGACAGCGATCTATGCCGCAGCCCAATTGATCGGCGCCCCGTT
>CAZOUN010000024.1:28986-32131 GCA_964582965.1 uncultured Anaerolineales bacterium
ACGCGCGCTAAGGGACTCGGGTTAGTAGGTGCTGCGTTTGGATTGGGATTTGTATTTGGGCCGGCAATGGGCGGTTTTCTAAGCAGCTATGGTTTTGCCGTTCCTGCATTTGCGGCGGCAGCTTTGTCTGCTATCAATCTGGTCATGGTTATGCTTTGGCTTCCCGAATCCCTTCCGAAAGAGGAAAGAGACATAGCTGCGTTAGAGAAGAAACCTAAAGTAAATTTGTTCGCTTTGATAGATGCGTTGAGAAGTCCCAAGGTTGGACCGATTCTGAGTGTGAGCTTTTTTTATGGATTGGCCTTTGCGTTATTCTCTACAATGTTTTCACTATTTGCTCAATACCGATTGGATCTGGATGCCCGCCAAACAGGATTTGTACTCGCTTATGTTGGCGTGTTAATCGCCCTTGTCCAGGGAGTAGGTGTTGGTCCTATTTCAAAACGATTTTCTGATCGATGGATCATATTAACGACAACCATAGTGTTGACGATAACTTTATTTATCTGGGCTTTTACGGGTAGTGTTGTTCTTTTATTGATCATTATGATTCCGCTTGCTGGAACCAGTGGTTTGCTGAACACAGTGCTGCGCAGCTCTTTAACGAAGGTTGTAGATAAAGAAGAAGTCGGGGGAATTTTGGGAATATCTACTTCATTCGAGAGTATGACAAGAGTAATTGCCCCCAGCTTGGGTGGGTTCTTACTGGGATCTTTAGGGACTTGGGCTCCCGGTGTGGTAGCTGCTGTGATCATGTTTGGCGTGATCATTCTTGTCTGGGTCACCATCTTTAATAGGTCAGATGATCCGGAGATCGCAGCGGCCGAGAATAGTTCAGGATAGAGCTCAGTCAGCAGAAAAATTAGGATTGATCAGGCCTGGCATTTAGCTGTTTAGCTATGGTGCGGTCTAGTTTGCCCATGGGGTAGGTTTCCATAGAATCAGGTGTGACCCAGGCCAGGTCTGTGTGGTAAATCATTCTCAATTCTTCTGAAACCAGGTGACAGCGAAAGGCGTGCAAAGTAACTTTATAATGCGTATAGGCATGATGGTATGTGCCAAGGTGATCTTCGATCTCAATAGACGCATCAAGTTCTTCTTTGATCTCCCGTTCTAAGGTAAGGGGAAGGGTTTCTCCTTTTTCCTGTTTTCCGCCGGGAAATTCCCACATCCCACCTAACAAGCCTTCAAGCGGCCTTTTTGCCAGAAGAAATTTACCATCTTTTTCAATTACTGCTGCGGTAACTTGAAGATGAGGGAGGGGGGATTTCAGTTTCCGGACCGGGCGATCATTCTGGAGATTGTATTTAAACGCCAGGCAATCCGCTTGCAAGGGGCAGCGATCACAATCAGGAATTTTTGGAAGACAGACGAGAGCTCCCAATTCCATTAAGGCTTGATTGAACTCACCCGGGTCGTCAGCAGGCAATAGGTCTTCAGCTATTCGCCAAAGCTCTTTTTCGGTCTCTGATGTCTTAATGGGTGTTGAGATGTCGAATAGGCGTGAAAAAACCCGTTTGATATTTCCATCAAGGATTGGTGAACGATGGTTAAATGCAATCGACGATATAGCGCCAGCTGTATAGCGCCCGATGCCGGGTAAGGATTCAAGGGATTTGATATCTTCCGGTAATTTTCCATCAAAACCCTCCACAATCAAGTTTGCGGCTTTGTGTAAATTTAGGACCCGGCTGTAATAACCCAAACCTTCCCAAAGCTTTAAAACCTGATCCTGACCAGCCAATACCAGGGCCTGAAGAGTTGGCAGGTCAGACATCCAGCGCTTGTAGTAGGGGATAACAGTCTCCACTCTGGTTTGTTGGAGCATAATCTCTGATACCCAGATAGCATACGGATCAGATGTACGGCGCCATGGTAGGTCCCTGGCATTATTTTTATACCAATTTCTGATTCCGGTTATGATATGTAGCCTGGTTTCCGGGTTTATCATAATGGACAAAGTGTACCATTATTGAAGCGTGTCTTGGATTTATTTGGCAGCCTTTCGGTAGGAGAAAGAATCTTATGGTATTTCAACATTTCCGGCCTGGAGATCCAGAGAAATAACAACCTTGTATTCCAGGCGGGATCCTGTAAAAAGAACGGACATCAGTTCTTTGAGATACTGTTTTTCCTCATGCTCCTGAATTGGTATTGGTGAGAGTCATACCTACAAGATAATCCAAAAAGGGACTTTGGAGAAAAATCCAGGAATAGTGTAATTTGATGTGTCAATTTACCTATCAACGTTGTATAATTGGCAACGTTGAATGAATGATAATATTAATCAGCTACTTGTTTCTAATGGCTGGAGGATTCAATAAATAATGCGCAAAACCATCTTGATCTGGGCGGCGGTAATGCTGCTTTTTATACTGGGATTAGTTGGATGCAACTACGGTGGTGAGAGCGGCCCACTAACGCTTGAGGAAGCTGTTCAGGTTGGTGTCCAGGCGACACTGACCAAAGAAGCTTGGTTGGACGGTGTTGAATCGGCTCGGAAAACCGCCATCGCATCAGAAACTACTGGTGGTTCTGACGGTGCGGGAGAGACGATCAGTACACCCACGCCCACTATCCGCCCGACCCTGGAACCATCACTAACTCCAACATTGAAACCAGCCAGTGAACACATGGTATTCCCCGGCAGCATCAAGGGTTGGGTAGATACTTTCCTGGTGGATTACAACTCGATTGATTTTGCCGATGAACATATTACCTATGGGGATCAGTTCAAGGCTAATGTCTTCGAACGACCTTTTACTGCTGATGATATGATCTACCAGAGTTCTATTGATATTATCCGTGTTAACCTGAAGGTTAGTAATAATTGGACTTACGCAATTTTGTATTTTGCGGAAAAATTACCAGATACCGGAATGATGAAATATGGTCTGGAGATCGATCTGGACGAAAATGGCCGAGGTGACCTTTTGATTCAGACCGGGATGCCGGCCAGTATTGATTGGAGTGTCAGGGATGTCCAAGTTTACGAGGACGTGGACGGAGATGTTGGCGGCAAAAACCCAATGATGAACGATCATCCTGTAGAGGGATTTAACGGATACGAAGTGTTGTTATTCGATAGTGGAGAAGGTGAAGACCCGGACCTTGTATGGGTGCGCAGAAACCCGGATGACCCCAC